>JAVCDC010000063.1 GCA_030765135.1 Candidatus Tritonobacter lacicola
CTGCCTGTGGTAGCTTTCTCTCTCCTTCTACCACTAAAAAAATCCTTCCTAATTCTCCTGCCACCCATCTCCTGTGTTGCTTCCGCCAATTGATTAAAGCAAATTGCTATTTTGCAGGAGCCTTAGAGGAGCTTTAAAAAAACGCTTCACGAGATACGCTTCACGCTTCACGATATTTTGGGATGGAACATCCCAAAATCAGCGAGGCGCCCCTTCTGGAGAACGTACTTGCCGAGCGTTACGAGGGTCCTGATTCCGTACACGATGCTGTTCTTAAGGTCGATCGATGATGCCTCCTCGAAGTACTTGGTCGGCACGGGCACGTCGCCGGTCCTGAAGTTGAAGTAAACCGCCTGGATGAGAATCTCGGAGTCGAAGACAAACCCGTCGCTGTTCTTCATGAAGGGGATCGTCTCAAGCACCTTCCTGGAGAACGCCCTGAAGCCGGAGTGGAACTCCGCAAGGTTCTGGCCGAGGACGACGTTTTCAACGAGTGTGAGGAACCGGTTGCCGAAATATTTATAGCGGGGCATCCCGCCCGCCAGCGCCTCTTCTCTCGTCCTTATCCGCGAACCGAGGATGATGTCGCATATATCGTCTTTGATGAACCCCGTCAGGTACGGTGTCAGGCGGCTGTCATATTGATAATCCGGGTGGATCATAATAACGATGTCGGCGCCGCGCTTCAGCGCCTCGGTATAGCAGAGCTTCTGGTTTGCACCGTAGCCCATGTTGACGGAATTCCCGATGACGGTCAGGCCCAGCCTCTTTGCTATCTCGACGGTCCCGTCGGTGCTGCCGTCATCGCCCAGGATGATCTCGTCTACGCTTCCGGGGGGGATGTCTCGTACGGTTTGTTCCAGCGTCAGCTCGGCGTTGTAGGCCGGCATGACGGCTATGGTTCTCACTTATTTCGGTGTCCTTTGTCTTTATCGAAATCGCTGCGCGTGGAGATGGTGCTCCACACCATGTCCATATCCTTTAAAAGCTCCCGGGCCCGGCCAGCTTCGGCATTCTGCACCATGAGCCTTGCCGGTTCTATGAAAGGCCTCATAAGGTTGAAATACTCGCCCTTGAAAAAATAGGTTATGCCCTCGCCCTCCAGGACGCTCTTTATAAACGCGATATCCGTCGGGTTGAAAGTGGTGAGTATCTCCTCGTAATCTACGTACTCTGTCACGGGCTCCGGCGGAATCTCGGGGACAAGCGGCACGCCGCACTCGGCGCATTCCGTGAAGCCATCCCTGTACTCGTCCCTGCATTTAGGACAGAACATATGACACCTTATTGGAGATACCCTTACTGTTGAAATAGTCCCCATTCCCTTAAAGGGAAGATAAAAAAGCGTTAGCACCTGATGGATTCGACTTAGCTCCCTTCGACGGAGTTTATACCGAGCCCTTCGGCTTCGCTCAGGATAGACTCCGTCGAAGTGCTCAGGATCTTCATCACCACAAATTTCCTCTGATATTTCTGATTTCCTTTTTTATCAGAGTAATCAGGTGCTAATTAAAGAAATCTTGATACAGCAAGTTAGTGCGCCATGTTTAGAGGCCGGACTACTTCCAAATAAGCTACGCGATGTTGAACTCCTTCTCGACGATGCTCAGGGTCTCGTCAAGGACCTTGCCGATGAACTCCGTGTCCTCCTTCGTTATGCAGAGAGGCGGCTTTATCCTGATGACATTACCGGCCATGGCGCCCTTGCCTATGAGGAGCCCCCTGTCCTTGCAGAGGTCCATGAGCCGGAGCATCTCCTTGGCGGCCGGCTCCTTGGTCTTGCGGTCCCTCACGATCTCGATACCGAGCATGAGTCCCTTGCCCCGCACCTCGCCGATGATCGGGTGCTTCTCCTGAAGGCACAGGAAAGACTCTATAAGCTCGGCGCCGCGCTCCTTTGCGTTCTTCGTGTAGTCATGTTTCTCTATAGTGTCGAGGACGGCCAAACCCTGGACCATGGAGACGGGGTTGCCCCCGAATGTGTTGAAGTGGACCTTCCCCCTCATCGATTCGGCGATCTCCGTCGTCGTCGTCACGCCGCCGAGAGGGCAGCCGTTGCCCATCCCCTTCGCCATGGCGATCAGGTCGGGCGTAACACCCCAGTGTGTTATGCCGAAGAAGTGGTCGCCGGTGCGGCCGAATCCGGTCTGCACCTCGTCCGCCATGAATATTCCTCCGTACTTCCTGACGATGTCGGCGCAAATCTTGAAGTACTCCGGCGGGGGGCAGATGACGCCGCCGAACCCCTGTATGGGCTCAACCAGCATGCCGGCGATGTGGCCCGAGGTCGAGTACTTGATTATTTCCTCGACTTGCCTCGCGCAGACCAGGTCGCACTCCGGGTAGGTAATGCCGTAGGGGCAGCGGTAGCAGTAGCCTGCCGGCGACTGGTGAACACCGAAGACGTACGGGAGGCTGTGGCGCCAGAGAGACTGGCCCGTCATCGTCATGGCCATGAGCGTCCTTCCGTGGAAAGAGTGACGCAGCGTTATGAACTCGCAGTTGCCGGTGTAGTTCTTTGCCAGGATGGCGGACAGCTCGTTTGCCTCGCACCCGCTGTTCGTGAAGAAACTGACCTTCAGATCGCCGGGCATAACGGAAGCGAGCTTTTTCGCATACTCGACAATGGCGGGGTGAAAGTAAAGAGTGGTCATGTGCTGTAGCGTGCCAACCTGCTCCTGGACTTTCGGGACGATATCGGGGTGGCAATGCCCCACGCTGATGGTTACCACGGCCGAGAACCCGTCGAGGTACCGTTTGCCATTATTGTCATAGACATACTGCATCTCGCCCTTCACGATTGTGATGGGATCGGCGAAATATGTCATCGTGCTGGGGAGAAGGTACTCGGACCGGAGATTCCCGATCTCTTCCGTCGTCAGTTTCTTATCGCTCATGTGCTTCCTCCTTTTAGTCTTATAATTAACCACGGATTATACTGATTAAATAAAATATTTCCCTCCTTTTAACTTCCACCTTAAACTCTGAACCGTAGTTACCCCCCCTCAAAAGGGGGGAGAGGGAATTATATGAAAGTATGTTTTTGGTCTTATTCTTTTTCTCTATAATTCGTGTTAATTAGTGTAATTCGTGGATCGGTTCTTTAAAATCTTTTCCAGAACTCCTCTGCCAATTTTCTCGACTTCTTTGCTATCTCTTGCTCGTTCAGCATTGTCAGCTTGCCGTTTTTCATCAGGATTTTGCCGTTGATGATCGTTGAGTCAACGTGCGCATCGCAGATCCCGAAGAGAAAGTGGCCCAGGAACGTGTCGGTGTTCAGCGGGGTGGGGGGGGTGTAGTCCACGACGATGATGTCCGCCAGCGCACCCTTCTCGATGACGCCTACGGGCTTAGATAGGTAGCGGTTGACGATGGCGGCGTTGTTCCCGAGCAGCATCTCGCAGGATTCGGCGAAGGCGACGCGCGGGTCCTTATCCGCGAGCTTGTGCAGAATATTCGCCACCCTGACCTCGTCGAACATCCGCGTCGTCATCCCGTCAGTCCCCAGGCCGACGGTTATGCCCCTCTTCATCATCTCGAGGACCGGGGCAACGCCGACGGCGTTGTTCATGTTCGACTGGGGGTTGTGGACGACGGCTGTCCCTGTCTTACGCAGCAGTTCCATCTCCCTCTTATCGATGTGGACGCAGTGAACCGCGATTGACTTCGGCCCCAGTACCCCGAACTCGTAAAGCCTATTAACGACCCGCATTTTATACCTTGCCATGCTCTGCGTCTCGTCGGCCTTGTCCTCGGCGCAGTGGGTGTGGAAGCCGACGCCCAGCCTGTCCGCTTCTTCGACCGCTTTCCGGAGGGTCCCGTTTTTAACGGTAAAGGCCGCGTGGAGCCCGAAGAGGGCCGTGACCATGTCGTCCTTCTTGTTCTCCACTTTCTCGATGAATTCCACGTTCTCCTCAACCCCTTCCTCTCCCTTACCGTACCTGTCCGATATGCCAAGGCAGAGGCTGCCCCTCACGCCGGTCTTTTTCAGGGCCTTTGCGAGCAGCTCCAGGCTTCCCATCTGGAAGCCCTGGCTCTCGTGGTGGTCGATGACCATCGTGGTCCCGTTCTTTATGCACGCGATGAGGGGGATAAGGGCGCTGTACAGTATATCTTCCTCGTTCAAGGCGAGATCCAGCGGCCACCACATCCTCTCCAGTATCTGAACGAACGTGCGGGGAGGCGGCGGCTTCGGGGAGAGGCCGCGCGCGAAGGTACTGTAGAGGTGCATGTGGCAGTTGATCATCCCCGGCATGATCAGCATCCCCCGGGCGTCCACATAGGTCTTGTAGCCCCCGCGACGGGTGAGCCTCGAAGTGGTGCCGATATCGGCGATGGTATTTCCCTTTATCAGGACGGCGCCCCGGGGGATGATCCTGTTGTTCTCGCCGAGCGTGATGACGGTTCCGTTTCCTATAAGCATGTCCATAAATTATTTTCCTTCCTGCCTGCCGGCAGGCAGGCGTTCATTAATTTATCCAGCTCCCCCGTCCCCGGTAAGACCGGGGCCGGGTCTGACTGAGACTACGTCGGAGCTCCGAAAAAACAGGGCGATAACTGCAAGAAGGGCTGTTTTCATGAGTCAAATTAAAAGCTTCCAGCCCCCGGGCTTTCTCCTGACGAAGCGGCCGTGGCCCACATCGCCGACAAACTTTCCCTCCCTGGCTACGAGCTTTCCCCGGGAGAAGGTCATGTGGGGGTAGCCCTGGAGGCGGAAGCCCTCGAAGGGGGACCAGTCGCAGTTAGTCTGGAGTTTTTTATGCGAGAGGGTCACTTTTTTCTTCGGGTCGAAGACGACGATGTCGGCGTCGGAGCCCACCGCTATCGTTCCTTTCTCGGGATAGAGGCCGTGGAGCTTGGCCGGGTTTGTACTCACGAGCTGGACGAAGCGGTTAAGGGAAATTCTCTTCTTGCCGACGCCGTAGGTGTACATCAGGGGCACCATTGTCTCAACGCCGGGAAGGCCGAAGGGGATTTTTGTGAAGTCGCCCTTCCACATGGCCTTCTGCTTCGTCGTGAAAGTGCAGGTGTCGGTGGCGATGATGGATACCTCGCCGGCCCGGAGCCCCTTCCACAGGCGGGCGCAGTCGCCCTTCTTCTTGATCTGGGGGCAGGTAGCGTAGCAGTGGCCGTTCTTCTTCTTGAAGACGGAGTCTTCCAGGAGAAGGTACTGGGGGCCTGTCTCCGACCAGACGTTCACGCCCTTTTCCCTGCCGGCCTTGACCGCGTCGGCGCCTCCGCCCGTTGACATGTGGACGATGTAGAGGTTGCCGTTAGTGACCTCCGCCCACTTGATGGCGCGGATGATCGCCTCCTCCTCCACGTAGTACGGGCGTGAGAGGGCATGCGCGTACGCGCGGTACTTCTTCATCATCTCCGGCGTGTGGTAGCGGTTGATCAGGAGCTCCAGGATAAAGACGCTCTCGGCGTGCACCATGATCATACCGCCGAAGCGGGCAGTCTCTTCCAGTCCGTTGAAAAGGATGCCGTCATCGGCCATCCATCCCTCGTCTTTGTAGATCATGAACATCTTGAAGCTGGGAATGCCGTAGTCTATGGCTTTCTTGATCTCCCTCCTGGTCCTGTCGTTCCAGTCGGTGATCCCCCCGTGGAGGGAGTAATCAATGCAGACCTTCCCATCCGCCTCGGCCCTCCTGGCCTCCACGGCCTCCATGATCCTCTTGCCCTTGGACTGTATCGCGAAGTCGATCAACGTGGTCAGTCCGCCGCAGGCGGCCGCTTTGGTCCCGTTCTCGAAATCGTCGGAGGAGACGGTCCCGCAGAACGGGAGCTGGAGGTGGACGTGGACGTCGATGCCGCCGGGGAATACCAGCTTGCCCCTGGCATCGATTACTTCGGTGCCTTTATACGGCTTGAGTTTGCTCCCGATCGCGCGTATCTTCTCGCCCTCGATAACGATATCGCCTTTGTAGGTGTCGGAAGCTGTGACAATGGTGCCGCCCTTTATTATCTTTGTCCCGGTCACGTTTTCCTCCTTTTATGTTCGTTTACTTAGCCACAAAGTCACTAAGGCACGAAGGTGAAATACGGTTTTTTGTTTCTGGCCTCTTATTTTCCCACGCTCAACGGAACTTATAGGCCCAATTGTTCTTTGTGTTTTCGTGTCTTGGTGGCTACTTGTAGTATTGTTTTTCCGTGAAAAATTTATTACTTGTCCTTTTTTTTAGTCATGGTAATGCAGCCCCAAACAGGGCAGACGTGAACGCAGAGGCCGCAGCCGGCGCACTCGTCCTCGTCGATCTCGATCTTCCGGTTTCTTCCCATGCTGATAGCCGAGTGACCCCCGTCCGCGCAGGTGATGTAGCATAAACCGCAGCGTATGCAGAGGTCGTCGTTGACGGACGAGACCATGACCGGCTTGCGCGGAAGGGATTCCACGGTGGAGAATTTATCGAGCGACTTCCCCACCATGTCCATGAGGGACTTTATTTTTTTCCGCTTTAAGTAATCGGAGAGGCCCTCTAGAAGGTCCTCTATGATACGGTTCCCGTAGCGCATGATCGATGTGGTCGCCTGGAGGGTGGTGGCTCCCACCAGGACGAACTCGGCTGCGTCTTCCCATGTTGTTATGCCGCCCATCCCGGAGATCGGGATTTTTATTTGCGGGTCGCTCGCCATGTCGTAGATGTAGCGCAGTGCTATCGGCTTCATTGCGGGCCCTGAGAACCCTCCCGAAGCGGATTGCCCCTCTACCGTCGGCAGCGGCTCGAATGTCTCGAGGTTGATGGCGCTGATTGCCCTGAAGGTGTTGATCGCCGCGAGGGCGTCTGCCCCCCCTTTCTGGGCCGCCCGGGCGGGAACGCACATATCGGTGATGTTGGGCGTCATCTTCACCATCACGGGCGTGGTTGAAACCTTTTTCACCCATTCCGTGATCTGGGTGACTACATCGGGGTTCTGACCGATTGCCGCGCCCGCTCCCATCTCCGGCATGCCGTGCGGACAGGAGAAGTTGAGCTCGATCCCGTCGGCTCCCGCGTCCTCCGACATCTTCGTCAAATCCTGCCACCCTTTCTTGTCGGACCCCTCCGCCATGATGCTGCTGAAGACGATGTGGCGGGGATACTCTTTCTTGAGGGTGGAGATGTCCTTCAGGTTGTCCTTCAGGGGGCGGTCGGTGATGAGCTCCAGGTTCTGCAGCCCCAGGAAGCGCTTGTCCTCGTAGTTAAGGACGTTCAGCCTGGGAGTGACGTTCACTATTTTCAGGCACTCCGGCCCCAGGGTCTTGTAGGCGACACCTGCCCACCCGGCCTCAAAGGCCCGCCCGACCATCTCCGCCGTGTTGCTCACGGGCGAGGACGAGAGCATGAAGGGGTTCATGAATTTAAGGCCGCAGAACTCGACAGCAAGATTTGGGTATTGATCAGCTTTCATCCCATACTCCTTTCAATTATATATTTTTGTACTTTGTGCCTTGGTGTATTAGTGGCCGAATATTTCCGGACTAAAACCCTGTCTAATTACCGGTTTTATCAAGGTACCTGTCGATGCCGTCGGCGGCAAGCCTCCCTTCGGCCAGCGCCTGGACCACCGTGTCGCCGCCGTTCATTATGTCGCCGCCGGCGAAGACACCCTTGATATTGGTCATTCCCGTCTTTTTGTTTACGACGACCAGGCCGGGGCCAATGGTCTTGATTCCGGGAAAAGCTTCCCTGACCGCCGGGTGGGGCCCCATGCCGATGGCCTCTATCACTGTGTCAGCCGGGATGGTGAACTCCGACCCGGGAATTTCCACGGCGTTGGAGGGTACCAGGAGGCCCGGTTTTCTCCATTTCATCCTGATTCCCTTCAATGCCTTGACCTTCCCCTTCTTATCGCCGGCGATTCTCAGGGGCTTGCTCCTGGTGTGAAACTCGATCCCGCTTTTCTGGGCAAACTCGATGTCGGAGCGGAAGGCGGGCATCTCGTCGTAGGACTCGAGGCAGACCAGGTCGACCCGCTCCGCGCCCAGGCGCTTGGCGGTGCAGGCGGCGTCCATGGCGACGTTTCCGCCCCCGATGACGACCACGTTCTTTCCGGGCTTCATCTTCATCTTCTTCGGGTTTCCCCCGGATGACTTGGCGTCGAAAAGGAAATCGTCGGCGGTGTAAACTCTCTTCAGCTCTTCGCCCGGTAGGCCGACGGTCTTCGCCCGGGAAAGGCCTGTCCCTATGAAAATTGCTTGAAATCCTTTTTTCCGCAGGTGGTCCAGGTTGAATTCAGCGTCGATTATTTTCCCCGTTAGAAACCTTATTCCCAATTTTTTCAGGTACGAGATTTCGGACCGGGAAACGCGGTCGGGAAGGCGGTACTTCGGGATTCCCCACGTGAGCACTCCTCCGGGTGTTTTTCCGGCTTCGAAGACCGTGACATCGTATCCGAGCTGCCACGCCTTGAGCGCGCAGCCCAGGCCGGCCGGGCCGGCGCCGATAACGGCCACTTTCTTTTTCTTTTCCGGGGCGCGCGGCTGAGAGAGGACTATCGGCTCTATCTCGCCTCTCAACTCCGGGTCGGTTGCGAATCTCTGCAGCCTGCCTATCTCGATCGGCATGGTCAATTTTGCGCTGTAGCAGTTCTCCATGCACAACCGCTCGGTCGGGCAGACTCGGGCGCAGATACCGCCGAGGGGGTTGTCCGCGCGGATGGTGCGTGCCGCACCGATGTAATTCTTGAACCTGATCTGGCGAATGAACTTGCCCACGTCTATCCCGGCGGGGCAGCTCTCCGTGCAGGGGGGCTCGTAGCAGAGGAGGCAGCGGGAGGCTTCGATGGTCGCCTGCTGCGGTGTGTATGGCGGGATTTCTTCTTTGAAACCCGTCTTCTTCGATAGTGCGGTCTCTTTACTCATACCCTGTCCCCTTTCCTTAAATTTTTTTCTTCGAAAATAAATTAGCTCGCTGCGCTTGCAAATTTATCAATGTTCCGGCTTCGCCGGAACCAATTATTGAAATTCCGAGGCAGAAACTTATCCATTAGTTTGCTTTTCAAACCGGGTGCACTATCATAGATTATTGATGCCGGACCGTCAATCCAACTTTATCTAATAAATCAGGCCGCCGAAGACGGCCTGATTTATTAGGCGACGGCGGCCTGATTTATCAGGGGAGCTGCTTGACCAGGTCGCCATAGGTCTCGGGCCTGCGGTCCCTGTAGAACTGCCACGCCTGGCGCACTTCCCGTATCAAGTCCAGATCGAGGTCGGCGACGACGACCTCGTCCCCCTCCTCCGACCCCTGCGAAATGATCTTGCCCCGCGGGTCGCAGAAGTAGCTCGAGCCGTAGAACCTTCCCATGTTCCAGGGTTCTTCCGTTCCAACGCGGTTGATGGCGCCTATGAAGTAGCCGTTGGCGACGGCGTGGGCGGGCTGCTCGAGCTCCCAGAGGTACTTCGACACACCGGCCGTCGTTGCCGAGGGGTTGAAGACGATCTCGGCCCCGTGGAGCCCCAGCACCCTGGCGCCGTCCGGGAAGTGGCGGTCGTAGCATATATAAACTCCGATCTTCCCCGCCGCCGTCTCGAAAACGGGATAGCCCAGGTTGCCGGGCTTGAAGTAGTACTTCTCGCAGAATAGGGGCCATACGTAGGGGATGTGGTTTTTCCTGTAGACGCCGAGGAGTTTGCCGTCGGCGTCGACGACGGCAGCGGAGTTGTAATAGACGCCCTCTATCGCGATCTCGTATATGGGGATGATGATGACCATGGAATGCTTCTTCGCGAGCTCGGCGAACCTGTTAACGGTCGGTCCGGGTATCGGCTCGGCGAAGTCGTACCACCTCATGTTGTGTTCGCCGCAGAAGTAGGGCCCCGTGAAGATTTCCTGGTAGCACAGTACCTGGACGCCTTTCTCCGCCGCCTCCTCCGTCATCTTTACGTGCTTCTCGATCATGGCCTCCTTGATCTTCGAGAGCTCCGCCAGTATGTCCTCGCGGCTCATCTTGCTCGTGTCCGCTGTTGGGGGTATGACGTTCGCCGCCTGTATCAATCCTCCCTTTACGATTTTTCCCATTGTGTTTCTCCTTCCTTCGAGTTTTATGAGTTGGATGAGTTATGATGAGTTAAATGAGCTTGACGCATAAAACTGACCTATATTGCGTGTCTTCTCTTCCTTATCTTGTTAATCCTGTTATCCTGTCTATTTTTATTAGTTACTAATGGGAGCAGTTTATTGTTTGCTTTTGTCTTTTTACAGTCATTGCGAGCGAAGCGAAGCAATCTCTTGCTATGCAAGGAGTTGAGATTGCTTCGTCGCTGCGCTCCTCGCAATGACATGTCAATTATTTTATGCTCCTCGTAATAAATGAGTTTAATGAGTTCTTGTATTTCTTGATACTTTTTTTAAACTTATAAACTTATTGAACTCATAAAGCTAAGAAACTTTTTTCTCCTGCATCCATTGATAGTTTTATAACGCAGCCGTGCCTCTTCCTTGTGCAGTTACTTAATCAGAGAGTCATATGTTTCGGGCCTGCGGTCGCGGTAGAACTGCCATCCGTTGCGCGTCGCGGCTATGAGGTCCATGTCAATCTCCACTGTAACGACCTCCTCTTTTTTCTCGGAGGCCTCGGCGATTACATTTCCTTTTGGGTCGGTGAAGAAACTGTTGCCGAGGTAGGCAATTTTGTTCTCCTTGCCAACGCGGTTCGCCGCGCCCGCGAAGTAGCCGTTGGCTACCGCGTGGGCGCGGACCTCAAGCTGCCAGATGTCCCTTGCCACTACAGGCGTCGCGGAAGGGATGAATACGATCTGCGCGCCGTGAAGGCCGAGGAGGCGGGCGGCCTCCGGGAAATGGCGATCGTAACACAGGAGTATGCCGATCTTGCCGGCCTTTGTCCGGTGGACGGGATAGTTCTGACCGCCGGACTTGAAGTAGAACCCCTCGTTGCAGAGATCGCCTTCCGGAATGTGGTTCTTCCTCGTCACGCCGGCGATTGTTCCGTCAGCGTCTATAACCGCGGCCGAGCAGAAGTGCTCTCCCTCCTCCGTTTTCTCGTAGAGGGGGCAGACTATGACAATGTTTTTTGCCTTCGCGACTGATGCCATTTCCTCGGTAGTCGGTCCCGGGATGGTCTCGGCAAGGTCCCTGAACTTCGGCTCCTCGTACTGGGGAAAGTAGATCGTGTTGAAGATCTCGGGGAGACACACTACGTCTGTGTCGACTGTCTCTATGATCTTCTTTACGCGCTCGTTGACCGGCTGCTTGCTGCAGTCCCCGCAATGGTTCTGTACGACGCTCGCCTTTATCTTCATCCCGGACCCCCTTGGTGGAAACCACGTTGCGTTACGCACAACAGGCGCCCCAAGTTTAGCAAATATCCGTCGAGCCGGTTAATAATAATATTGCAGGTTGAAGGAGTGCGCGGCCGCGCCTGTCACCGCTCGCGACGCGTCACCGCAAGACAATCCGGTCAAGAGACGGATGAGATCAAGGAAGACTTGCTCTCCCGGAAGCTTTCAGGTACCGCTACCCGCTGATCCGGGATGAGAGGTAATGGGGTGCGCTGCTTCGAGTCATTACGGCTTTTTTGAAAAAAAACTTCTACGCTTCGCTCCGCCGTCCCGGTCTTCATCCCCTTGACAAACCGAGGTAAATGTGACCGCGCCTGCGAGACGTCCGGAGTGCGGAACATAGAATTGAACCGCAAATCACCGTCATAATGAACCTGCAAACGTGCCTCACCACGCCCTGTATCCCGGGAATGATTGTGGTGACAAAATAAGCTGAACATGTACGGGCCGATAAGCGCTAATACTTACTGCGGTAGTGGATAAATAAGTTCACTGCTTGACAAACACCGCGAATAAGTATATATTTTACCCTAAGGATAGGGACCGGTTTATCAAGCCTGGCATCTCCCGCTGCAATCGTGAAGGGGATACGCAATGGCATCACGAAGGTATGATTCAGCTCTGCTTTCCGCAAGGACCTCAGGCGCAATGAACACTCCTTTAAGGGTAAAGGCGTGCTTTTCAGTAATTCTCGGTTTATTTTTTTTGTTGCCGGCCATAGATCTGCTTGCCGCCGACCAGGTGGTAACTAACAACAACGATTCCGGAGCAGGATCACTGCGACAGGCAATTGCTGATGTTGGCGCTGGTGAAGAGATCACCTTTGATGCCGATTACACAATTACACTCGCGACTCAGTTAAGCGTAGACACAAATATGACAATTGAAGGTACAGGGTCAGGGAGCACTATAATAGACGGAGCCGGCTCTTGTAGTATTTTTAATATTCATGAAGACAAAACAGTCACTTTAACCGACATGACTATTAGAAATGGTAACCAGCATGGAATTTGGAACTACGGCGCTTTGACAATAATCGATTGCACAATAAGCGGATGCACTGCTACAACCTTCGGCGGCGGAATTAGCAGTTCCGGAAGCGGCACTTTAACCCTGAGCGATTGCACAATAAGTGGAAATTCCCAGACGCCGGATGCCTACCATGGCGGAGGCGGAATCTTTAGCGAGGGCAGTGCGACCCTAACCAATTGCACAATAAGCGGAAATACTTGTGTCTCTGACAATACTGGTGGCGGTGGTATATATTTTTCTACTGTTGCTGCTAACAGTTTGATTTTGACTAATTGCACTATCGCAAATAATGAAAATACGCGCGCAAGCGGCAACGGTGGTGGTGTTTGCTTAAGAGGCAGTAGTTCCGATCTTTATATTGAAAACACTATTATTGCGAATAATACCGCAAGCGGCACGAACGATTTCTATAAAGTCAGTGGTACGGTACATAACAACGGCTATAATGCTGTGGAAACCCAGAGTGGAAGTGATTTTGTAGATGGTGTAAACGGGTGTTACACCGGTACACAATGCGGTGAAAACTTAAGCACAACTCTGGCGGATAATGACACATTAAACGGGACCCAGACACTTGCCCTTTCCAGCGGCAGCGTTGCCATCGACGCCGGTAATTGGACTGCAAACCAGGGGGTAAGCATACCGGCAAAAGACCAGCGCGGTTATGACAGGGATCCCGACCCCGGCAAGCCCGACATAGGCGCTTATGAATTCCAATCCGCCGCGCCCACGGAGACACCGACTAACACGCCAACTCAGACACCGACAATCACCAACACGCCTACTCAGACACCGACAATTACCAACACGCCGACAATTACGCCCACACCGACCAACACGCCGACAATTACGCCCACACCGACGAACACACCGACCAACACGCCAACGATTACGCCAACACCGATCTACGGTCCCGGCAACGCGCTTGATTATGACGGCGGTGATGATTACGTTTCCAGCCCCCTCCTGATAAGTGGTTGGGGATCACTGACGCTTGAGACATGGGTTTATGCACGTTCATTTAATCCCTACTCCCCGGATTACAATATTTCGAACCTAATTCGTGGTGGTGATGAGAGGGCACTCATCCGTATCGGTGATGCAGACATAGACAATAATCAGCCACAGTTTGTAATTGATTGTGGAGCCGGTCAGGTTAAATTAAATGCTAATGCAAAACTGAATATCAACACCTGGTATCATATTGCCGGCGTTTATGATAACTCGGAAATGAAACTCTATATTAATGGGGAACTGGACAACTCACTCCTGCAAAGCGGTGCTATAGATACTACCGCGGAAGCAACCACTCTGGGCGGTTCAACAGGCGATCGCTATCTGGATGGATACTTAGATGAGGTCCGTATTTGGAATGGTGTACGCTCTGCAACAGAAATTCGAGACAACATGTGCCGGAATCTCGCCGGGGATGAATCCGGCCTGGAGGCTTACTACCGCTTTGACGAAGAGAGCGGGACCTCCCTCCCCGATGAATCGGGAAACGGAAACACCGGGACGCTACACAACATGGCGGACGATGACTGGGTAACCTCCTACGCCGTGATCGGCGATGAACCGGCCCAATCCCAGACCAATGTGCGGGGATACTGGAACGGCTCATCGGAGTGCTCCCTCAGCTCGGGCGGTCTGTTCATGACCGGGGCCTCCTTCGGCAGCCAGATGGACTACGCCGTTTACGGTCATAACAACCTGACCGGGACGACTAGCTCAGATTGCCCCGCCGGTGTAGGGCAACGGATAGAGCGCATCTGGTACATGGAAGAGAACGGAACGGTGGTACCCAACGTCCACTTCAACCTCCAGACTGCGGGGGGGGCGGGATTAGGGCAACTAGACGCCTCTCTTTACGTGCTGCTTAACAGGAGCAGTGAGAGTGGCCAGTTCTCATCACAGACAACGGCGGATTGGCGCGATGTGTGGGTGGTGAGTGTGGAGCCCGCTGACCTCACCGATACCTACTACTACACCCTCGGCACCCTTTTTACGCCCAC
>JAVCDC010000112.1 GCA_030765135.1 Candidatus Tritonobacter lacicola
CTGCCTGTGGTAGCTTTCTCTCTCCTTCTACCACTAAAAAAATCCTTCCTAATTCTCCTGCCACCCATCTCCTGTGTTGCTTCCGCCAATTGATTAAAGCAAATTGCTATTTTGCAGGAGCCTTAAACACCTCTGCTAATGTTAAACCTCGTACACGATTAATACAACACCAGAATAAATTAGCTCACTACGCTCGCAAATTTATGCGGCTACCTTTGAAAACATAACAAATTCCTGTACCATCAAGCTAAGGGGAGAATAGAATAAAAAGGGAAAGGGCGAATTCGCAGAATAGAGGAAGGAGAAGGTTATGAACCTGTTACTGTTCTTTATCGTAATTATTATCCTGGTCATTACAGTCAGGCTCGGCGCCATAGCGCTGGAGCTGACCGGCCTGCATCTTAAGATGGCCCAGTTCCAGGCGCTCTCCTGTTTCACGGGAACCGGCTTCACGACGAAGGAGTCGGAGCTCATCGCGGCAAACCCGCGAAGGCGGGCCATAGCCTCGGTACTCATGGTCCTGGGCTACGCGGGCTTCGTCACCCTGATCGCCACATTCGCAAACACCATACGGAACCGCACCGATATACTGCACTTCCGGGTTCCCGTCCTGGGACTGTATATCCCGGCGGGCCTCCTGCCCATGTTCAACCTACTTCTGCTCGTCGCAATCGGATACGCTCTGTACAAAATTTTCAAGAAGACAGTATTTAAAGATAAGTTCGCGAACGCCATGAGGTCACACATGATAAAGAGAGATATCTTCAGGCCCGTTTCATTCCATGAGATGGTTACCCTGACCCGCGGCTACGGTGTCTGCAGTATCCCCGTTGGCGGGGACAGCCTTCTGGCGAATAAAAAGCTCCACGATTTAGCCCTGCGAAAGGAGAAGATAGTCGTCCTCGCCATTCAAAGACAGGACGAGGTAATCACCCTGCCAACCGTTGAGACCGAAATCCGCGAGGGAGACAATATCTTATGTTTCGGCAACTTGAAGGGAATAAAGAAGAGGCTGGTGACAACGCAGATTAAAAAGTGATTCGTACAGCGTACTGCGTATTTCGTATTGCGCAGCTAAACAGGAGCCAGAAGTCAAATAATTATCAGCAAGTGTTGCAATAAAGGCAAGGGAGGATAATGTATGACAAAGAAGATCATGATCATCTGTGGAAGTCCGCGCAATAATGGCAATACTATGACCATAGCGAACTGGGTCGCGAGCGGCGCCCGCGAGGAGGGCGCCGAGGTAGAGATCGTGGATGCCGCGCGGCTTCAGTACAAGGTGAATGGATGCACAGCCTGCATGGTCTGCCAAAAGTCCGATCAGTTCAGGTGCGTTATCGAAGACGAGGCATCCCCCATATTGGCCAGAATGCCGGAGCAGGACGTCCTCGTCTTTGCCACACCGGTCTACTTCATGGGTTTCTCAGCCCAGATCAAGCTCATGCTAGACCGCATGTTCTCCCTCTTCAAAATCAAGGGCGATGGTTACCGCATCGCTCCCGGTTTTGAAAAGACTTCCTTCGCCCTGATCGCATCGGGAAGCGGTGACGAGAACGGCGGCTTAAAGCTGGTTGAGGAGACTATGAAGGCTATTGCTGATTTTATCAAAAAGGAGTCGAAAAGCTTTCTGGTTCCCCTCGCCCCCATGGAGACCGGCGCTATTGATTCTAATACGGAATTAAAGGCAAAAGCTGTTGAATTCGGCGCAGAACTCACAAAATAGCTAAACCAGGGGGTCAGGTCTCCACATTCCACATTTTTAGAACTATGCCCCTCCAAGGATGGGGGCAGAAAACAGAAGCTAACAACGGTTTAAGGTTAAAAGCAAAGTAAAACCATTAAGGAATAGCCACAAAAGCATCAAGGCACGAAGAAGGAGACCTGGGGTCAAAAATGAGCAGTGGTCTTCGTTCTTATAAAAGAGATACCAGGATATAAGAAAAGCATACGGCTGCCGGGTTCTACGTCACCTCTTCTAAAGGGAGGACGAATGCTTTGATTCCCTCCTTGCCCAGTCTCCGGCGGAGGTCCCTGACGCCGTCGAGGAGGGGGGAGACCTTATCATCTTCGGCCGCTGCCATGAGAACGTTGTTGAAGCCGGGCCAGACAGGGGTTCCGAGGTGGGGACCTCCCGACCGACCCTTGCCCAGGACCTTCGTCCACTTCGTGTAGAAGTCAAGGCCGGCGCCTTCCATGAGCTCCATAATCTCCTCGTCGAGGGCGATGTTATAGGCAAGAATTATCATTTTCATATTCTTTTCTCCCCCAAAATCCTCTTATAAGAAATAGTACAAAGAACTAAGCATTAACTGCTTCTAGAGGCTGAATAAAAGATATCTATCCACGAATTACACCAATTTTCACGAATTTTATAATAGAAGTAGATTGCCACGCCCTGCTTCACAGGGCTCGCAATGACAGGCGAGGAATCTACTTCGTTCCTTTTAAACCTTCTTTGAACCACAAATCCGCTCAATCCGTATAATCCGCGGTTTCACCCTTTTCTTTCTGTCCACTCATTGCCACCAGTGGTTTATTATCATTTCTCCCTTTCCCTCTGACTTTCAGGGATTCGAAGATGCTGTAGATGGTCGGGACCAGGATCAGTGTGACGAAAGTCGCCACAAGAAGGCCGCCAATGACCGTCAGGCCTATGGGCCGCCAGCTCTCGCTCCCCTCTCCCCTGCCTAAAACCAGGGGGAGCATACCGCCGATAGTCGTGAAGGTCGTCATCAGGACGGGACGGAGACGCCTCCTACATGCTAGCTTGATCGCATCGAACATCTCAAGACCCCTTGCCCTGAGTATGTTCGTGTAGTCGACGAGGACGATCGCGTCGTTCACGACTATACCGATGAGCATCACGACGCCGATGAGAGACACCACGCTGAGGCTGAGACCGGTAATCAGTAGAATAAGGATAACGCCTATGAACGCGTATGGAATCGCGAACATAACCACGAGCGGATGAATGAGCGACTCGAACTGGCTTGCCATTACCATGTAAACGAGGGCCACGCCCAGCAGGACGAGAATACCCACATCCCCGAATGCTTCCCGTCTCTCCTCGGCGGCCCCGGCAAAATTGACCATGATGCCGGCCGAGAGGGGGACGCGCTTCATGCCCTCCATCACGTCGGACACGATCTCGCCCTCCGTCCGCCCGTAGGGGTTCGCCTCGACCTTGACGACACGCTGCTGGTTCTTCCTCAATATCTCGATCGGGCCGGTAGCCTCCTCTATCCGGGCGACATTGCGCAACTGCAGCTGCTCGCCGCTCACTGTCGTGAGTGTAAGGTTGGCAAGGTCTTCCATTGTCGCGCGATCCTGCTCCCTCAGACGAACGAAGAGATCGTAGTCCTCGTCGGCCTCCCTGAACTCCGTCGCCTCCTTCCCGTAGAAATTTGTCCTCACGGTCTCGGCTATCTTCTCCATTGAGAGGCCCAGGGACGAGGCCTTGTCCCTGTCCACGGATACTACTATCTCTGGCCGCCCCATATCCATAGAGGTGGTGACGTCCTTCGCTCCTTCCGTATTCTTAAGTATCTTCTTTATCTCCCCTGCAATCCGTGTCGACTCTTCGAGGTCATCGCCGAGGACCTCGATCGAGACCGGCTTCCCCCCACCAAACAGCATCCTGGCAAAGGGATCGGACGTCTCGAAGGTCAGCTTCTTTATGCCGGGTATTCTCGAGACCTTCTTCCTAAGGGCCTCAGCAATGTCCTTCGATGACCTCTTTCTCTTGCTCTTACTGACGAGCTTGCCTCCTACGGTGATAACGTGAGGGCCCTCCTTTGAGCCAAAGGCCGAGCTGATTCCCTCGCGAGACTGGCCGCAACGCATGAAGGAGTGCTCGATCTCAGGGACATCCTTCCAGATTATACCTTCAACAAGCATCCCCAACTTTTCAGACTCCTCCACCTTCGTTCCCTCAGCCATCTCTATCGTGGCACTGAGGTCGCCAGTGTCCTCCTCGGGCATGAATTCTTTCGGCACGAACTTCACAAGGAACATGCCCCCCACGAAAATCAGCAACAGGATGGCCAGCGTCCACTTCCTGTTGGAGAGGGCCTTATCGAGAATAACCTCGTGAAAGCAGTCGGCGACCTCGAAGGTGCGCTCGCTGAACCTGTTGAACCGGCTCAAGAACTTTCCCCGGGCAACATACGCATCAACCGGCCTCAGCAGCCTGGATGAGAGCATGGGCGTCAGCGTAATGGCCGTGAAGTAAGACGCCATAACGGTAACGGAGATAACGAGGCCAAGCTGGATAAAAATGATGCCCGAAATGCCCGTAAGAAACATCAGAGGGAGAAACACAACCACCGTCGTGAGTGTCGATGCCCCCACGGCGAGGCCTACCTCGGACGCGCCGAAGACGGCGGCTTCCGACGGCCGCTCGCCCCTCTCGAAGTGCTGTGTAATGTTCTCCAAGACGACTATAGAGTTGTCGACGACGAGGCCGATAGCGATGATGATGCTTGAGAGGCTCATTATGTTTATCGTGTAGCCGCAGGCATAGAGGAGAATGAAGGCGGCTATCAGGGAAAACGGAATGCTGGTAATGATAATCAGGCAGCTTCTCCCCCTCCTCAGGAAGAAGAATACAATGAAGATCACAAAGACGGCTCCCCAGAGAAGCGACCGCCGCAAATTCCGTATCGCCTGTATAATGAACTCCGAGCTGTCCTGGATAATCGATATATCGACGTCGGCGGGAAGCGTCTTCTTCAGTTCCTCGATGCACTCCAGCGCCGCGCGGCACACGGAGACCGTGTTCGCTCCCGACTGCTTCTGGACGATGGCGAAGAGGGCCGGCCTTTTATCTATCCACACTCTCCTCACCTGCTCCTTGAAGCTGTCCTCCACCGTGGCCACGTCCTTGAGGTAGACAAGCGCGCTGTCCCTCTTCCCGATGATGACGTTCCTTATCTGCCCGACGTTCTCATACTCGCCGGGGACCCTGACGATGTATTCCTTCGTCCCGATCTTTATCGAGCCGGCGGGGAGCATGAGGTTTTCCCGATCGAGGATCTTCAAAATATCCTCTACGGGTATGCCGGTGGCGTGGACCTTCTTCATGTCGAGCTCGATGTTGATCTGACGCTCCATGCCTCCTATGAGCTGCACGGCGCCCACCCCCGGGACCCTCTTGAGGGGGTCGGCCACACGCTTGTCGATTAGGTGGTGGAGCTGGGCATAGCTCTCATTCGCACTGAAGCCTATAAAGAGAATTGGGATCATGCTCGTATCGAACTTGAAAAGGATCGGGTCCTCAGCGTCGTCGGGGAGGTCCAGCTTGGTGAACTCGAGCCTGTCGCGGATGTCGTTTGACGCCTCGTCGAGGTTCGTGCCGTACTCGAACTGGCACGTTACCATAGAGAGGTTTTCCTTCGAGGTCGAGTTTATATCCTTCAGATTGTTAATAATGCTGACGTCGTTTTCAACATACTTGGTTATTTTTAGCTCGACGTCTCTGGCGCTAGCGCCAGGGTAGGTCGTTAAAACAGTTATGGCAGGGGGCTCTATCTCGGGCATAAGGTCGAGAGGAAGCTTTGTAACGGAGACCATGCCGATGAGGAAGATGGCGAGGAACGCCATCGCTACGGTGGTAGGCCTTCTTACCGATACCTCGGGCAGCTTCAAAAGATATCTTCCTCCCTGACTACCTCAACCCTCTTGCCGTCGGAGACCACGGACTGGCCCCTTACGATAATCTTCTCCCCGGCGCCTATGCCGTCGAGGACCTCGATTATGTTGCCCTTCTCCAGGCCGGTCCTCACTTTCTTCACCATCGCAGCGCCCCCCTCCACGACGTAGACGGCGCGCTCGCTTCCGACCATGATTATGGCGTCCTTCGGGATAAGCGGCACGCCGGCGCGCCGCTCAAGCTCGAGCGTCACGCGGGCAAACATGCCGGGCTTGAGTCGATACCCGGGGTTCTCGATAGAAACCTCAACTTTAGAGGTCCTCGTCTTGAGGTCGACCCACGGGCTGATCCTGACTACTTTCCCCGAAAAAATATCATGGGGATACGCATCCACCTTAATATTTACCGGGGCCCCGATTTTCACGTAGGAGAGCTTGACCTCCGGCACGGCCACCACGACATCCACGGCATCTATGTTCACGACCTTGAGGATCGGCGTGGAGAGAGTTATCATGGCCCCCGCATCCACGTACTTCCTTGCCACGAACCCGTCCAGAGGCGACTCTATCGTCGTCTCGTCGAGAAGGATCCTTGCCTGCTCGAGACGCGCCTCCCTGTTCCAGACGTTCGACTCCGCCAGATCGTGCGAGGCAAGGGCCGCCTTGTAAGCCGTATCGGCCTGGTCGAAGAGGTCCTCGGATTCTATGCCGTCCTCGTAGAGCCTCAAGACGCGCCCCCTGTCCTTGTCCGCCTTATGGAGATCCGCGGCCGCCTTCTTAAGCTCCGCCCTGGCCACGTCCAGCTCCGCACGCGCCTGGTTCAGGCGCGCCTCGAAGTCCTCCTTGTCTATCAATGCCACAACCTCGCCCTTCCCGACCTCGTCTCCCGCATCGCTGTTCAGCTTCTCGAGCCGGCCGGTAACCTTCGAGTAGAGGTCGACATCACAGACAGCCTCGACGTTCCCCGTGAGCGAGAGCTCGTCCGAAATGGAGCCTTTCCCGACGACGGCGACAGCAACAGGAATGGCGGCCTCACCCGCCGCATCATCGCTCTTTCGGCCCATAGAAACGATCAAGGTGATGATAGCCACCAGGAGGCATACCCCGCCGGCCGCCAGCCAGACGCTCTTAGCCTTTAGATTGAGCTTCACTTTATCTTTCCCTTTCCCTTTTTATTTTCTTTTCCCTTAGCTTCCATCGGATAGAGCCCTTCCAGAACGACGTTCCTCTTCTCCAGGAGCGTTCCCTTGGCCCGCTCCAGGGCGACCAGGGACTGCAGGTAATCAACCATGGCGTTCATCTCGTTCTTCTGGGACCGGGCAAAGTCGTCCTGGTACTCGAGGACGTCGTGCGTGGTCGCCCTCCCCACGTCTAAGCGCTTCTGCTCCTGGGAGAGCTGCTCGGACGCGAGCTTACGGGCGACCCTCGCGGCCCTCACCCTCTCGAGGTCCGAATTGATGTCCCGGACGGCGCCGCGGATCTGGACTATGATATCCTGCTCGAGGTCCTTAAGCTCGATGAGCGCCCTCTCGACCTCCAGCTTCCTGCGTTTGTAGGTGCTTCGCGCCAGCCTGTTGCCCAGGGGGATGGAGAGCGCCAGGCCGCCGCCCCAGTTGTAATAGTCTGCGCTGCCGAGCGTGTCCAGGTCGTTGGCATAATTGCCGCCAAGGCCGTTCGAGCCGAGGGAGGCCTCGAGGTCCAGCACTGGGAGGAGCTGGTTTTTCGCCACCCTCAGCTCTATGCCCCTGTTTTCTATCTCGACCTTCTTGCTCAGGTAATCCGGGCGCCTCTCCAACGCCACCTTCATGCTCTGAAGCTGGTCGACCGCGACCGGCACCACCTCCGGCTTGTCCACGGGGACGATCTCGTAGTCGACGTCCTCCCGGAGCTGGGGCATGTTCGCAATCTGGAACACCCTGTCCCTTACTTCCCTCAAGGTGTTCTCGGATATTATGATGGTCTCCTTCCGCGACGCGGACGTCGACTGCGCTTTCAGAACCTCAACGGGAGGAAGGGTCCCCACGGCCACCTTCGCCTGGTTTATCTTCACCAGGTCCTCTGAGAGGTTGTATGACTGGATGCTCACCTCCACGTTCTCGATGGCATATGTCAGGTCCCAGTAAATGTTCTCCGCCTCCGCCACCGTGTCGATCACCGACTGCTTGAAATCGTACTCGGACATCTCCATGTTGTTCATCGCGATCATTATCTGGCTCTTATTGACGAAGATGCCGAAGTTCCTGAGGAGGGGCTGCTTTAACCCCAGGTCCACCCCCGATGAGTACGACGGGTTGATAGTGAACCATTGAGAGTTCGTCCGGTAGCGCTGGTTTGTCCAGTCGACGTTGTAGGTCCCTCCCGTGATAAGCTTCTGCTCGAGGCCGGTGTTGAATCCCCGCGTCTCCTCTTCCAAAGCACCAGCGCCCGAAAGCTGCGTAGCAGACAGCTCCTTGTTCTTGTTCGCGAAGAGGTCGAACGAGAGGTTGGGGTCGAACTCCGACCTGGCGGTCGTGACCTCGGTATCCGCGATCCGGGGGTCTATCCTCCCGGCCCTGATACCGAGGTTGTCCTCCAGGACCCGCTGGATGCACTCCTGGAGACTCAGCCTGATTGTCTCCTTGCCGGGACCGGCCAGGCACAGAGAGGGAAATACAAGAAGACCTATCAGGGACGCAACTACCTTATTCTTCATCCGCGCCACCCTCCCTGACCAGCACGTTAATCTTCTCGTAGAGATTCACCCATGAACTTCTCTCGCGGGGCGAGAGTTTCTCCATAATCTGCAGGATCAAACTGTAAACCTCGTCCTTCACCTCGCCGATGACCTCCCTGCCGCGGTCCGTCAACGACACCTTGACGACCCTCCTGTCCTCCACTGACCTCCGGCGTGCTGCGAGATTCTGCTTGATGAGGTTGTCCACAAGGGATGTGGTGGCGGCGGTCGTCACGCAGAGCGCTTTTGCCATCGCTGACATGGTCAGCTCCCCCTCCCTGTTCAGGATGAGGAGAGCTTGGTATTGCGGAATGGTGATCCGCCCCTTCGCGAGCTCGCTCGAGAGCCGGGCGGATAGCTTGCGCTGGCAATCCTCGATGATAGTCGCTATTCTCCTCGCGCACGCCCTGGCGGTCGTCGCCATATTTCCCCCTGCCATATTTCCCCCTATTGATTTAAAGTTTAATATATAAGGTACTTTAATATTTAAGTACCTTATATATATCCCAACCGCCTTCCCCTGTCAACCCCCCACTCGAAAAAAAATCCGCGCGAAGCGGGTAAACATCCCCCACGCAACGCACCACGCGGTGGATATGCGAGAGGGCAATTATGGAATACAGGCCATGGAGCCGTATGAAGGAGGAGGCTCCTGTTCTTTTCTTATTGACATATCCTTTAAAAGCTATATAAATGTACAACCCACGTGATAAAAACGCTTACCTGACGAGGAGTTATGCCGGATCTTTTTAAAGAAACTATCGATAAATTCATGCTGCCCATGGAGAGCCTTCGCGGTCCCGTCCGGGACGCAATGTACTTTCTCAGGAAAGACGGCTCATTTGTCTTCTCCGAGGGCTACTGCCACCCTCCGGGCGGGCTCTACGGAAAAATCATCTACTACCCCGACGAGAACGGTCCCTTCAATATTTTCGGAAGGCCTTACGGCGCAACAAACAAACATATGGAGGGCGGGGAGCTCAAGCTCACTTCCCACCGCGAGCAGATACTCTTCCACTACGAGCTCGATCCCTCTCTGAAGGACAGGGGGCCCATCCCTCCCTTCGCCGTGTTTCACGCCATCTTCCACCTGGACGAGTTCTCCGGCTATTTCGACCACAGGCACTCGCTCAAAGTGGCAATGGACCTGGACCCCGACATACGAAAACCTGTCACGATGATCGCACGCGACTTCGGCCTTTCCCTTGATAACCTGGGCGCCACCGGCTCCCTTTCCTACGGCAAGTTCGAGCATCCCGTCGATGATATAGACATGACGTTCTACGGAAGCGTGGCGGAGAACGGCCGCACGATAAAAAAAATACTCGAACTCACGAAGGAACCAGCACACCGGGTGATCGAGTTCGGAAAGTTCTGGCCCATGAGGTTTTACTATAACGGGGTCATGATCTGCTCTTTCTTCCAGTACCTCATGGAGGAAGAGGTCCCGCTGAAGGATTTCGATATGAGCGTCGTCCGGGAGGACGTGGAGACGACCGGCAGGGTTGATGACGACACTCACACCATATACATGCCCTCGATTATCACCCTGACAGACGTGGAGATCAACGGGAAGAAGTCCCCCGACACGCCGGTAATCATGTACGACGGCTCCCTCAGGGGAGAATTCTACCAGGGCGAGCGCCTCGGGATACGCGCGAAGCTGGTCAGGGTAAAGCTGTGGGAGAGGGAGAGAGAATGCATCCTCGTCACCCTGAGCGAGGAAGTAAAGAGGCTGTGAAAAGAATGCGGGACGGCCGTCGCCGGAGTGATGTCATCCCTCACGAATAATAAGTCGGTTGACGGGGAGATGGTCGAAATCGGTGCCGGAGTGCCGCGAAAAAGGCTATACTGGTAACGACCGCGGAAACGATGGAGAGGAGTTAGTTGAAGGACATGTTCGAAAAAACAATGAAGAGATGCCTGGTCCCCATGGGCGAGCTGGGAGATGCGCCGGTTGATTCAACCTACTTCCTAAGGAAGGACGATAGCTTCGTCTTCGCGGAGGGCTACAGCCACCCCGAGGGAGGCATATACGGCAAGATCATATACTACCCCGACGAGAACGGCGATGTCGACATACACGGCAGGAACTATGGGTGCATAACGAAGAAGACGGTCGACGGGGAGGTAGTCTATGTCTCGCACCCGGAGCAGATCGAGCGGCACTACGAAATCGACCCGGCGTTCGGTCCCGGGACCAAGAAAGAGGCCTTCGCGGAGTTCGAGATGCCTTTCAGCCTCGACGATTTCAGGGGGTTCTTTTCGGGCAAGAGGTCGCTCCAGGTAGCCATGTCCCTTCACGAGGAGATCGCGGAAGCGGCCCATTCCGCTTCGGAGCTTCTCTCCATACCGCTCGAGAAAATCGGTGTGACCGGCTCCCTGGCGTACGGCATCTACGAGGAAGCCACCGAGGACTTCGACATCGTCTTCTACGGCAGCATGGAGGAGAACAAGCGCATCATCGAGACCATCGACGAGCTGGTAAAAGACCCATCCAGGCAGGTCATCGAGTTCGGCAAGCTCTGGCCCATGAGGTTCTACAACGGCAGCACGCTTATCTGCCCCTTCTTCGTTTACGGGAACCCCGGCGAGGCGCCTTTCTCGGATTGCAGCGTGATTGTCACCGGCGAAACTCTCACCGCGACCGGAGTCGTGGTGGACGACACCCACTCGATTTACATGCCGCCCATCCTGCGGCTCTCCGACGTCAGGATAAACGGAGATAAGGGGAACGACACGACCTTGATAATTTACGACGGGGCGATGCGCGGCGATTTTCGCAACGGCGACCGCCTCAACGTGAAGGCGAAGCCCATCGAGGTTCACTCGCCCGGGGGCCAGTGGAACGCCCTCCTCTCCACCCTCTACAGCAACATCCAGAGGTTATGAAACTCCTTCTCATCCCCCTCCTTCTTTTCGGAGTCGGCAACGACTTCAAAGCGGCGAGGCAGCGGATGGTAGGGACCCAGCTCGAGGCGAGGGATATCACCGACAGGGCCGTCCTCGACTCCATGGCAACTGTTCCCCGCCACGAGTTCGCGGGTAAAAAACACCTCTCCCGCGCCTACGGCGACTTTCCCCTCCCCATCGGCTACGGCCAGACGATAAGCCAGCCGTACATCGTCGCGCTGATGACACAGCTCCTGAACCTGAAGGGAGGCGAGAGGGTTCTCGAGGTTGGAACGGGCTCCGGTTACCAGTCCGCGGTCCTCTCACCCATCGTCGAGAAGGTATATACCATCGAGATCGTTCCGGAACTGGCCGGCACTGCGAGAGAGAGGCTGAAGCGCCTCGACTACGGCAACGTGGAGGTGAAGGAGGGGGACGGCTACTTCGGCTGGGAGGAGAAGGGGCCCTTCGACGCCATCGTCGTCACGGCGGCCGCCTCTCACGTGCCGCCCCCCCTGATAGCCCAGCTCAAGGAGGGCGGCAAAATGATCATACCCGTGGGCGGCACGTTCGCCGTCCAGACGCTCATGCTCGTCGAGAAAAGAGAGGGGAAGATAAAGCAGACCGCCATCACGGGCGTCCGCTTCGTCCCCCTCACCGGCGGCCATTGAGAATACGAGGGGACGAACGGGGATCAATAAATATCGCGTGGAAAATTGCGGGCCCTTTAACCCGGATTATTTTCAGTGCTTTTCAGTGTCTTCAGTGGTTTAATTTATCTTCTAAATATATTCGAATCCGCATACTTTCATTCGGGTTTCTTTGAACGGCAAGCAGCAAGGGGGAAATATGGGAATCCATCCAACGGCCATGGTGAGCCAGCGGGCCGCCATCGGCGAGAACGTCGAGATCGGCCCCGGCGTCATTATAGAGGATGACGTCACCATAGGCGACAACACCGTCGTAATGGCCAACTCCTATATCCGCAGCTTCACGGACATAGGAAAGGACTGCCGGGTCCACATGTACACCGTGATCGGCCACGACCCGCAGGACCTCGATTTCACCGGCGAGAAAAGCTACTGCAGGATCGGCGACCGGAACATCATCAGGGAGTTCGTCACGATCCATCGCGGCACGAAGCCGGGCTCCGCGACTGTCATCGGGAACGACAACTTCATCATGGGACAGACCCACATAGCCCACAACTGCAGGCTCGGTGACCGCAATATCCTCGCGAACACGGCGATGCTCGCAGGCTACGTCGAAGTGGAGGACGACGTCTTCATATCGGGCCACAACGTGATCCACCAGTTCAGCCTTATAGGAAGGATGTCCATCGTAAGCGGCCTCTCCGCCGTCAATAAGGACGTCCCGCCGTTTATGAGCGTGGGAGGACGCCCCGCCGTAGTCACGGGAGTGAACAACATCGCCCTGAAACGGGCCGGCGTAAGCCTCCCCAGGCGCAGGGCCCTGAAGAAAGCGTACAAGGTTCTCTACCTTTCCGGCTTCAACACAGGGCAGGCGGTCAAGAGGATCAGGAAGATGGCGCAGACTCCGGAAGTCGCCCATCTCCTGGCCTTCATCGCGCGATCGGAGCGGGGAATCTGCCGCCACGAGGGGCGGATGGAGGACAGGTGGTAGATGTACGATCTTCAACGAGATTTTGAACATTCGGTATTGTTTCGGATTTCGACATTCGGATTTCTTTCTGGTTTAAACTATAGTCATCGTAATTAATGCCGTTATTGGCCATACAGGGATATTGAAAGAGAACATCTGTTGTTTGTCCATATACATACTCATTTTGTAGGTTCCTACTCCGACAGCCTCATGCGGATCGAGGAGGGGGTGCGGCGGATCGCCGGGCTCGGGCAGCCGGCGGCCGTAATAACGGATCACGGGGACCTGTCATTCATCGTGGACTTCTACTACGCCTGCAGGCGCCACGGCGTGAAGCCCATCATCGGGTGCGAGTGCTACTTCGTCGAGGACGCCCGCAGGAGCATCGAGGAGAAAAACCCCTACCGCAACCACCTCATCCTTCTCGCCAAGGACAACGACGGCCTGAGGAACTTAATAGCCCTGAACAACGATAGCTGGCTGGAGAACTGCTACTACGGCCAGCGGGGACTTACCGACTGGAGGCTCTTAGAGAAGTACCACGAGGGAATCATAGCCTCCACCGCGTGTTACTGGGGAGCGGTTTCCAGGAAATACGTCGACCACGGCATGGAGGAAGCCAGGGCGATGTACGCCCGGTACTACGAGATATTCGGCGAGGACTTGTACCCCGAGCTGGGGCGCCACGGGATAGAAGACGAGGAGAAGTCGAACGAGGTTCTCCTGAAGCTTGCCGGAATCTTCGGCTCGAAGCCCATCCTCACAAACGACGTGCACTACCTCAGGCAGGAGGACTGGGTCATCCACGATATTCTCATCAAGACGCGCCACGGCGCCGCATCAAACTTCAGTGTGGACGGGCAGAACTTCTACCTGAAAAGCGAGGAGGAGATGGCGCTCCTGGGCTTTCCACCCTCATGCATGGAGACGACGCTCGAAGTGGCGGAGAAGTGCAACGTCGACCTGGACAGGTTCGACTGGGGTGGAAATTCCGGAGAGGGTGACCGGTATATATGGGCGGCAAAACTCGGCATGATAGACGCCCGCCGCGCGGTCACTGCCACGGCGAGCGTCTTTAAGGTCGACGTGCGAGATCTCCTCGCCTGCCTGCCGCCCGGTCAATCCATAGATGAGGCGCTCGACAGCTCACCCGAATTCAGGGAGAAGGCGGGAGCTTTCACGACGCTCCTGGATCTCTCGCGCGGAATCGACGGTCTCCCGAGGAGGGCCGAGCCCGATCCAGAATGGGCGTTCAGGGTCAATGGGAAGTGCACCGTACCGCTGAAAGTATCGCAAGGAGTCATCATGGCCCAGTTCACGAGGGAGACCCTTGAGTCCATCGGATTGAAGGTCGAGAAAGCCGGCTCGGTTCCGGCTCTCCTGGCCGCCTCGGAAAAACTCCGGGCGCTGGGGCGCGCCGCCGAACTCACACGGCAAAAGAAATACGGGGAGGCCAGGGATACGCTCCTCGAGCTATACAACAGGGAGCCGGAAGACGTGGATTGCATCCGCAAAATAGCAAATACTTACTACTCCGAGGGGAGCTACACGGATGCCATCAACTGGTTCAAGAGCGCTCTGGATCTCAAGGATTCGAAATCCCTCGTGCCTGAAATCAGCGTGCGCATCGCCTGGTGCTGCCGCAGGCTCGAGGACAGGGAGGGCGCGCTCAAGTGGTTCAGGGCAGCCCTCTCCGCCAGGCCGGGGCACCCCCCGGCCCTCTACGGCCTCGGCCTCAGCCACTTCCTGGACAACGAATACCGTGAGGCCCGGAAATACCTGAACGACTTCCTCAAGACCAATCCCCCGGATAAGAAGCGGGAAAAGGCCGATAAGTTCCTCGCCACCATAGAGCGAAGAACCGGCCACTCCCGTTAGCTTCCAGATCCACATCCACACTCGCCATGGCGCCATACGTTGAGCACGGATTATTTTTTGCCCCACCAGAACTCCTCATTCTGTAAAATACATGAATCACACATGGGAGGAATCCATGTTATTCGAGCCGCGGTACGAGGTCGACGGCACCGGCAGGCTGTTCGTCTTCGATTCCGCGAGCGGCGCCCTGTCCGCCTGCCTGGAGACGGGACGCGCGGAGGAGCTGGTCGGCCTCGGCTTCGCGGGGGAGTCGAGGTGGCTTATCGCCTTCGGAAAAACCGGACGATTGCATCTTTGGGATCTGCCGGATACAAAAAGAAAGGAGATCATGCCGGACTGGCAACAGTTGTTTGAAAGAGGGAGAGCTCCAAAAAACCGAAGGGCAACCGGTAAAAAACACACGGTAATACACACCCCGACACTCAACTACAGCACGAGTCCGGCAGGCCCAGCGTGCTGGTGCATTCCTCAGGCAAGCCAGCTATATGAAAATCAATCTTCCAACTGATACGGAAAAACGTACCTTCGTGGGACTTGGCGCGGAGACAAATACGACGTTCTGCCGCGCGGCGGCCGGGACGGCCGAGATAAGCGAGCCATACACCAACCTGAGGAACCCGGACGTTCTTGAAGCGTTCGAGAGGGACCTCTCCGGCATCCTCCGCGATTCCCGGGAGGTCACACTCGCCTGCGACATGCACCCACAGTACGTGACGACGGCAGTAGCAGAGAAACTCGCTCCCGATCCAGATAAAATAGTCAGGGTACAGCACCATCACGCGCACATCGCCGCGGTCATGGCAGAACGCGGACTTGACGGGGAGGTTATCGGCCTGGCCTTTGACGGGACGGGCTACGGTTCGGATGGAGCCGTCTGGGGAATGGAGTTCCTCATCGCTTCGCCCGTGGATTACAGGCGGGCCGGTCACCTGGCGTACGTTCCCATGCCCGGCGGCGACATGGCAGTACGTGAACCGTACAGGATGGCCATAAGCCACCTGTATCGGTCATTTGGCGATACACTCGGCGGCATGAGAGAGATGTACGAAAAGCTCTTCGGGATAGAGAAGGTCGCGGCAATCATAGAGATGGCGGAAAGAGGCATCAACTCCCCCCCCACCTCGAGCTGCGGCAGGCTCTTCGACGCGGTTGGATCGATCCTGGGAGTCTGCCATCTCTCGAAGGGCAGGGCCGAGGGGCCCAGGGGACTAGAGGATATGGCGGACAGGCGGGAAACCGGCTCATACGGATTCACGATCGGTCATGACGGCGACATGCGAATACTGGACCTGGCCGGGGCATTTGACGAATTGCTGGAGGACCTGAAGAAAGGCACCGACCCCTCCGTGGTATCCGCCCGTTTCCACAACACGGTAGACTGCGCCGCCGCAGATACAGCACGCGCCGTATCGGAAGAGACAGGCATAAAAAAAGTCGTCCTGTCAGGCGGCGTCTTCGCCAACAAGCTGCTCAGAGAGAGGACTATCGCGAGACTCGAAGGCAGCGGCCTCGACCCTGTCGCCCCCGAACGCGTTTCCGTGACGGATGCCGGCATATCCCTCGGACAGGTCTACGTTGCCATCAATCAATTGATATAGCTCCAATCTTCAATCGTCAATCTTCAATCTTCAATCGTCAATCTTCTGTGATATTATGTTAATCCTTTAGTCTCCATTTAACTAAAAGCATGGGAGCAGTGATTAATGTGCCTGGCCATACCGGGAAAAATACTTGAGATCGAACAGCCATACGCGACGGTGGACATCGACGGCGTGAAGAGGAGGGTTCACGTGGGAGTCATCGAGGAGGCCTGTGTAGGGGAATATGTCCTGGTCCACGCCGGCTTCGCGATATCCAGAATAAACAGGGAAGAGGCGGAGCTGACGATCGCCGAGATAGAGAAGATACGGGAGGTACTTCGTGCCTGACACGCCCACCGTCCTCAGGTCCTTCCGTGACAGGAAGCTCGTCGCATCCCTCTCCGATCTCATCAGGCGCACGAGCAAAAGGGAGATCCGCATCATGGAGATCTGCGGGGGGCACACACACGCGATCCACCGTTTCGGCCTTCCCGACCTGCTTCCTCCGACGATCAAGCTGATATCGGGCCCGGGGTGCCCCGTATGCGTCACACCCGCTTCCTATATAGACGGCATCATAGCCGCATGCGTCGAGGGAGGGGCAACCATTGTGACCTTCGGAGACCTTATCAGGGTCCCCGGCTCCGAGTTAAGCCTCGAGTCCGCACGGGCCCGCGGCGGAAATATCAGGATAATCTACTCGCCGCTCGACGCCGTGGAGATAGCTTCCAAGACCGATAAGGAGACCATACTGCTCGCCCTCGGCTTCGAGACGACCGCACCGGCCATCGCCGTGGCCGTGAAGGAAGCCGCTCAAAAGGGGCTCGATAACTTCCATATAGCGAGCGCTTTGAAGCTCATGCCCCCGGCGATGACAGCCCTTGCCGAAATGGAGGACTGCCGGATAGACGGCTTCATCTGCCCGGGCCACGTCAGCGCCATCATAGGATGGGAGCCCTACCAGCCACTTGTTGACCGCTTCGGTCTCGCGTGCGCCGTCTCGGGGTTCGAGCCGCTCGACATAATGGAATCCATCCTGGGCATAGTAAGGCAGGTGGAAGAAAGAAAACCTTGCGTATTCAACCAGTACGACCGTGTCGTCACGGGCCGGGGAAACGAGCGCGCCCTTGATACAATCCACGAGGTCTTCTCGATCGGGCCCGGTCACTGGAGAGGTCTTGGTGACATAGGTGAAAGCGGCCTCTACCTGAAAGAAAGGTATTCCGAGTTTGATGCTTCCAGTGTAATCCCGGTCCGTGCCGGGAGGCCAAGGCAGGATATATCGGGATGCATCTGCCCCGAAATCCTTACCGGGAAGGCCGACCCGTCACAATGCGTTCTCTTCAGTCACAAGTGCCGTCCCGATAACCCGGTAGGAGCATGCATGGTGTCCAGGGAGGGGACCTGTTATATCTGGCACAAATATAATATAGTCTGATATAATATAATATTATACATTCACCATGGGCTATATACAGGGCTTTCAATGTTGATGATAATTCTCTCCTATTCAGCTATCAAAATATATTATCTTCTCCACCTTCTGGATGAAGAGAGAAACTTGTCCCGATTGTAGCCGGGTGAGAGTGAGGGGGCAATATGGACAACGAGCGTATAATCAACCTCAGTCACGGAAGCGGCGGCTCCAGGACCTTGAAACTCATAAAGGAGGTCTTTGCGGGCGCCTTCCGCACCCCGCAGCTACTGGAGCTTGACGACGCCGCCGTAATGGACGGGGAGACGGTATTCACCACCGACTCCTACGTTGTCCGGCCCATATTCTACCCCGGAGGAGACATAGGGAGCCTATCGATATACGGGACGGTAAACGACCTTGTTGTCATGGGCGCAAGGCCCCTATTCGTAAGCTCCAGCTTCATAATCGAGGAGGGCTTCGAGATAGCAGCACTGAAGAAAATCGCGCTGTCCATGCAGGACGCGGCCGGGAGGGCCGGCGTCTCAATTGTGACTGGCGACACGAAAGTCGTCGAACGCGGGAACGCCGACGGCCTCTACATAACGACGGCCGGAATCGGCAAACTGATCGTGGAGCCGCGTCCCTGCAGGGAAAGAATTGAGGCTGGAAACAAGATCATCCTCACGGGCTACATCGCCGACCACGGCCTCGCGGTCATCCTCGCGCGGGGCGAGCTCAATTTAACCGCAGACATAAAGAGCGACGCCGCGCCGCTCACAGGCCTCCTCCTCCCCCACCTGGACGGCAGCGTGCGGTTCATGCGCGATCCGACGAGAGGGGGCGTCGCAATGGTCCTCAACGAAGCTGTCGACGGCATGGACTTCGGCATCCTGATAGAAGAGGAGGCCATCCCCCTGAGAAGGGAATCCGGCAGCCTCTGCGAGATACTCGGCTTCGATCCCCTTTATATCGGGAACGAGGGAAAAGCCGTTATCTTCGTCTCGGGCGATTCGGCGGAAAGTCTGCTTGAGAAACTGAGGCAACATCCCCTCGGCAAAGAGAGCTCGATCATCGGTGAAGTGACGGAAGGCCGACCGGGAAAGGTGGTCATGCAGACCGCCACAGGCGGCCTCCGCATCATCGACATGCCCGTAGGCGAGCAGCTCCCCCGCATCTGCTAATTAATGGCCTCCGGGAGGCCATTAATTTAGAGACCGGGACTCGATCAATGGTGGGAAATAATGTCAGATAATAATCGAATAATGCCCAAGGGCGTAATCATTGTAGGCAGCATTTCTATCATGTTCGGCATACTGGGGCTGCTATTAGCCACACTCCAGGTAGCTGTATTCAGCATGATTGCCCAGGAACAAGATATTATATTAAAATGTACCCCTATCCCTTTTACGCCATGGCAGTAGTAAGCGCTGTAATCATCTTTTACCTATGGAGAAAAAGAGCCATCTTCGTCAACTGAGAGGCATGAAGAAAAATAATGGCCTCCCGGAGGCCATTATTTTTCAAGGAGAAAGTATTTTTTTTGATTGGCCGGGATAAAATCCAGGTTGTAGCGGATTTCAGGGAAAGGAGCTCCGGCGTTATCGAGGCCCTGAGGAAAAAGGGTGATATTGCCGTCTCCGAGGGCACTTTAAAGACAGGAGACTATCTGATCAATGGTTCTATTACTGTCGAAAGGAAGACTTGCCGTGACTTCTGTATCTCCATTATCGACGGGCGGCTCTTCCGCCAGGTCGCAAGGTTAAAAAAGGAGGCGCCAAGACCGGTGCTCGTCGTCGAAGGCGGGCACCTTTTACACTCCGGGATCGATATCGATGAGAACGCGATCCGGGGAGCGCTAGCTTCAGTCTCTATCTGCTGGTACATGCCGGTTATCTTCTCTCGAGACCCGAAGGGGACGGCGGATTTCATCGAGATGGCGGGGAGACAGGATCTGGTTTTTGAGAAGGAACTATGGCTCCGGCCGGGCAGTAAACCGAAGAGGGATAGAAGAAGGCAGCTTTACATCCTGCAGGGATTGCCGGAAGTCGGGCCGAAAAAGGCACGAGCCCTCCTGGATCACTTCGAAAGCATCGAGAGGATAGTATCCGCCCCGGAGAAGGACCTGACCGAGGTCCCCTTCATAGGAAAGAAAACGGCAGAGGCGATTCGAAGAGTCGTCAAAGAATCCCTCGCACTCTACAGGGTAGAAAATACATAAAATGATGGCCTCCCGGAGGCCATCATTTACTGATGGGCCCGGCGACCTTTCGGCCGAAGGTCTTCCAGAAACGGCCCTGGGACTTGCCGAACTCCTTGAAGAAATGCCCCGTCCCCTTGCCGAACTCCGTGAAGCCGTCTCCGGCGGTCCGTCCGAAATCGCGGCCTGCCGAACCGATGCTCCGCCCCATATCCCCGCCCGCCTGCCCAAGCGACTTCTTTTTTTCCGATCGCCGGGAACCCTCATCCCCTTCCAACGCTCCGGCAGCACCAGACAGGAAAAGAGCCGTCGCGCAGAAAAGCGGAACGCAAATTCTCTTAATCATCACTTAAGAACCTCCTTGTCTCACGTCCCCCGCCGGGGAAAAACGAAGCCGCTCCGACGAAGTCGGAGTCACAGAAGTTAGCGAACGAAGTGAGCTAAGTTCTTAGCCGGCTTCTCTTCTAGCCCTGTACAGCGGCAGCCTCCCCCTCAGGCCGGCGTCCAGCTCATCGCACGACGTCTGGCCCGGCGCGGTGGGCCTATCGATATAACCGTAGGTTAAAACAGAACCGAGGGTCGGGAACGAGAACCTCGTGTCGACGCCCTTCGGCCCCATTCCGATAACACAGAGAGGGAGCGCCCGTTTTTTTGCCAGAAGCGCGGCAAGCGTTTCAACGTCCTTACCGGTCTTTATAGTGGTGACGATTTTCACGATATCGACGCCGTCCTTCCTGGCATCGGTGACAGTTAACCTGAGATCCATGAGTGACGGGGTCCGGGCGAAATTATGGTAGGAGCCTATAAGGGAAGTTGATCCGTCCGGAATCATATCCATCAAGGTCGCCAGCAGATGGCTTGACAGCTCGATATCAACCGCCGAGAGCCGGCCGAGGGCTTTCTCGAAGAACGGCTTTCGAGCCAGATCGTCTTTCTTCCACCTGCCACCCTCACGATCGAGGCGTATAGTCAATATGACCGGGATTCCCTTTTCCTCCAGCTCCCGGCACAGAGTAATCCATCGGTCCGAACGCTGTTCTCCCTCGGGCAGAAAGTCCAGGCGCAGCTCAACGGCATCATAGGAACGGCGGGATTCACGGGAAGCGGCAACGCTTTCCAGGGCAGAAAGGCTCGTCACAACCCCCACAACCAGAGGGGCATACTTAATAGGGAGCTGTGCCAATCCGGAATCAGACATCGTAATCAATTGTAGTCCCACGGCCCCACCGGGGGCAACCGGATTCTATCCCGATAACCGGGAGACGCGAACACACGGGAAAATAACGCTATGAAAGCCCGGTAACCCTCCCCAGGCGGTCTATATGTATACGCTCCGCGGCAGGGACGCGGGGGAGGCCGGGCATGGTCAAAATGCTTCCCGCTATAACAACGATAAAGCCGGCACCGGCCGCGAGCCTTACCTGGTGGACAGTGATCTTGAAATTCCTGGGCCTGCCCCGCAGTTTGGGATTATCCGAAAGTGACTTCTGGGTCTTGGCCATGCACACAGGAAGATTCCCGTAGCCAAGCTTCTCTATCAGCCGGATATCCAGCTCCGCCGATCGCTCGTACTCCACACCCTTCGCACCGTACATCCGGCGGGCGACCACCTCGATCTTCTTCTTGATCGGCATGTTAGACGGGTAGAGCAACCTGAACCTCATCTTATTTCTCCCGGTGGCCTGGAGAACAGCCTCAGCCAGGCCGATACCACCCTCCCCTCCCTTCCCGTGGACATCAGAGATCACAGCCCGAACCTTACAATCATCACAGGCACGGATAATCTCCTTCAGCTCCTTTTCCGTATCACCTTCGAAGCGGTTGACGGCGACGACCGCAGGCACACCGAACTGGCGGACGTTCTCTATATGCTTTTTCAAGTTGTCCATTCCCCTCTTGAGAGAGCCCTCGCCCTGATATTTGATGGCCCTCACAGTCGCGACGATAACGGCGGCGGACGGCTTCAGCTTGGATATGCGGCATTTGATATCGAAAAATTTCTCAGCCCCCAGGTCGGATCCGAAGCCGGCCTCGGTGACCACCATCTCGGAAAGCTTGCATGCCAGTCTCGTGGCAATGGCGCTGTTGCATCCATGGGCTATATTGGCGAAGGCCCCGCCGTGGACGAAAGCAGGCGTATGCTCCAGGGTCTGGACAAGGTTGGGATGGACAGCGTCCCTCAGGAGCACCGCCATAGCGCCCTCGGCCTTGATCTGCCGGGCCGTAACGGGCTCCCCGCGATAAGTATAGCCGACGATGATCCGCTCCAGCCTGTCGATAAGGTCAGGGTAATCCCTCGCCAGGCATAAAATGGCCATGACCTCCGATGCGGGGGTTATGTCAAAGCCGTCCTTCCGGGGTATCCCATGCTTCACTCCTCCCAAACCGACAAAGATCTCCCGCAGCGCCCTGTCGTTAAGGTCGATAACGCGCTTCCACGTGATCCTCCTGGGGTCGATGGCGAGGCTGTTGCCATGCTGGAGGTGGTTATCGATCATCGCGGCAAGGAGGTTGTTCGCCTTCGAAACCGAGTACATGTCGCCCGCGAAATGGAGGTTGATGTCCTCCGCGGGGACCACCTGCGCGTAACCGCTTCCCGTGCCGCCGCCCTTTATCCCGAAATACGGGCCGAGAGAGGGCTCCCGGAGACAGATGGAGGTTCTCAGCCCCATTCTCGAAAAGGCGTCCCCGAGACCGATCGTGGTGGTGGTCTTACCCTCGCCGGCCGGGGTCGGGGTCACTGCCGTCACAAGGATGAGCTTGCCGGAGGGAGCGCTCCTCTTCCTTCGAAGAACGCCGGAGTTGACCTTCGCGATATACTTCCCGTGGTAGTCGTAATCGTCCTCTGTTAACCCGAGCAGGTCAGCGACACGGGATATGTGCCACTTCTCGACGCTTCTTTCTATCTCGAGATTGTTCTTCATATCTTCGCCCGCAATTACCCGGATATCTTGCCACAAAGACACCAGGTCATAAAGCTTCTAAATTCTATCAGTCCTTCGTACCTTTGTGTCTTAGTGGCTAAAGGATCGCAGCAATATAAATGCAGCGGCCTTCACTACTTTGTGTACAGCTTCTCTTTCAAGGAAGGCGGACGAGATGGGTGTCTCCGTTCCGCACCGACCAAACCGTACTTCTCAATAATATTCCTGATGCTCCCGTACTGGACCTTCCAGGCGTTCTCGCTGTACCCGCCGCCCAGGCACATAACGACGGGTACTCCCCTGCGGACGCAGGCGTCTATAACCATCTCGTCGCGACGGGCTATACCCCCCGGAGTCATCTCAAGGTTGGCCAAGGGGTCTTCCGCCAGGGGATCGACGCCCGCCTGGTAGAAGACAAGGTCGGGACGGGCACGATCGAAGACAACGGGTAGATACACTCCCAGCGTTTCAATAAATATATCGTCACCGTCCCCCGCCTCAAGCTCGATATCCATATCGCTATCGGCCTTCGGAAAAGGATATATATCGCCCTCATGCATCGAGAATGTAAA
>JAVCDC010000015.1 GCA_030765135.1 Candidatus Tritonobacter lacicola
CCGGCAGGGAGTGGTGGGGTTTCCTCGGTTTTGACGAGTGTATGAGAGAACGGCAGTGGACGGCAGTGGAGATAGACGCGATCAAGGCCGCCGCCGGCATCCTCGGTGCGGCCATTCAGCGCGGTCGGGCGGAGCAGATCCATCGCCGCCTTGCCGAGATCGCCCGTAATGCCAGTGATGGGATAATCCTGACCGACCCGGAGGGGCGAACGCTTTATGTCAACCCCGCTTTTGAAAGGATGAGCGGCTACACGCAGGGGGAGCTTATGAATCGCGACCCCGCCGACCTGATCGCCGACGATGACGTAGCTGCCATCGGCGATGAAATACGCTCCGAGGTCAGGGAAAAAGGGGAGTGGACGGGAGAGCTTCTCTGCCGCCGCAAGAGCGGCGAGATGTATACGGTGGAAAGCAGGGTCTTCGCTATTAGAAACGAGGAGGGCGATCTCGTTGAGATAGCGGCTATCCAGAAGGACATTACCGAGCGCAAGCGGGCGGAAAAAGTATTGATCCGATATGCCCTGGTCTGTCGGTCGATGGAAGAGGCGTTGATAATATGCACGTGCGAGGGTGTTGTAATCGATATGAATCCAGCCGCGGAGAGGATGTTCGGGTGGTCGCGTGAAGAACTGGTGGGCAGGTCGGCGGAGATAATAAATCCCCCGGAAGAGGCGAGGAAAATAGCGGACGACATTAACAGGATGCTCCGGCAAAAAGGAGTATGGCGTGGAGAAATACCTTTGGTGACCAAGTCAGGCGAGAGACGTACCCTTTTAACGGTTATATCGTGCCTGCGGGATAAATCCGGCAAATGGATAGGAAATATCGGCATTAATCGTGACATCACCGAGCGTAAGCGGGTGGAGGAGGCGCTGAAAAAGAGCGAGGAACGGCTGGATTTGGCTGTGAGCGGTGCTAACCTTGGATTGTGGGATTGGAATATTCGGACAGGGGATATCGTTTTTAACCGGCAATGGGCTGAGATGCTGGGATACGCTGTCGTAGAACTCGAGCCGATGGCAAACTCATGGAAAAATCATGTCCATCCGGATGACAAGCCCGAAATGATGAAAATATTGGACGCGCACTTAGAGGGAAAAACCCCGGTTTACGAAGCTGAATTCAGGATGCGAACAAAGTCGGGAGGATGGAAATGGATTCTCTCAACAGGGAAGGTTTTCGAGAGGGACGATACAGGCAAGCCGTTGAGGATGACAGGTCTCCACCGCGATATAACCCATCGTAAAGAGGCAGAGGAGCAGATCCTTCACGCGCAGAAGATGGAGGCGATCGGCACACTCGCCGGGGGGATAGCGCACGATTTCAATAACATCCTCGCCGGAATTATGGGGTACGCTTCTTTAACTGAGAGGAGCCTCCCGGAGTCGAGCCCGATCATGGCGGATATGGAAGCGATAGCGAGGCTGTCATGGAGGGGGGCTGACCTCACCAAGGCGCTGCTGGCCTTCGCCCGCAAGGGGAAGAGCCGGCCTAAGGTACTGAAGATAAACAGCGTCGTCACTGATGTGCTCAAAGTTATAGGGGAGACAGTTGGAAAGAGCGCCTATATCAAGAGGGAGCTGTCACGGGCCTTATCGAACGTCTTCGGCGACGAGGGGCAGATCCACCAGGTTATCATGAATCTCTGCATCAACGCGTGCGAGGCGATGCCCGGAGGGGGGACGCTTACCGTCGAGACAGCCGTAGCTGAGCTCGGTGATGGGTTTTTAGCGCTCTATCCTCGCTTGAAAAAGGGGGACTACGTATCCGTAAGGTTCACCGATACCGGCGTCGGTATGGATGAAGAGACGCGCGAGCACATCTTCGAGCCATTCTTCACAACCAAGGCTGAGAAGTCGGGGACGGGGCTGGGCCTTTCCATGGTTATAGGCATCGTTGAAGGGCACGGGGGGTGCATCGAGGTCGAGAGCGAGCCGGGGAAAGGGAGTGTATTCACCGTTTACCTTCCAGGCACGGAGGAGGCGATAGAAGAGACACCGGCCAAGCCTGCGGGCGCAATGAGGGGAGGCGAGACCATCCTGCTGGTTGATGACGAGGCGGACTTCAGGTACGGCACCGGGCGCTGGCTCGAGGAGCTTGGCTACAAGGTGATCGAGGCTGCGAGTGGTGATGAAGCCTTGGAGGTGCTGGGGGGGAAGAGGGACGAAATAGACCTCGTCCTCCTGGATATGATAATGAAGGGGATAAGCGGGGTGGAGACTTTCCAGCGGATGAGGGAGATAGTCCCGGGTCTTCCGATCATCATCTGCTCGGGATACTCCGTCGATGCTGCCACGCGGCAGTTGCTCAAGAAGGGAGCCTGCGACTTTCTCCAGAAGCCCTTCGACTCCAACGGCCTGGCCCTGAAAATCCGGGAGATCCTCGACGGTTGTTGATCCGTAAGAAAAAATCAGGGACGTAGGTTGAATTTAGTTGGTGTTGATATAGGTGGCACTAAGATTGCAGCCGGCCTGGTTGGCGGCAAGGGCGACCTGATGTGCCAGACCAGGCTTCCCACGCTTTCCCGGTCTGGTTTCAAGAAATCCCTTGCCCAGATCCGTACGGCTATCGAGGAGATACTGAAGAGGGCGAAAAGCGATTCGTTGAGCGTTGGTGGTATAGGTATCTGTACAGCCGGGCCCATCGATTACGACAGGGGAGTCGTTGTAAACCCACCGAACTTGAAGGGCTGGAAAGAGGTCCCCCTGGCCCGGATAATCGGCGAAAAGTTCGGCCTTGAGGCGAGGCTTGAGAATGACGCAAACGCTGCGGCACTGGCCGAGATGAGATGGGGGGCTGCGCGCGGGTATAACAATATTTTTTTCGTCTCGATCGGGACCGGAATAGGAACCGCCATCATTTTAAACGGGAGGCTTTACCGGGGGAGAAGGGGCATGGCGGGTGAGGGGGGGCATATGGTTGTGAACTTCGACGCCGACGGTGCCGGGTGTGGCTGCGGAAACACCGGGTGTATAGAATCAATAGCCTCGGGGCCGGCTGCCGCCCGCAGGGCGGGGGAGATTATGCGCGAAAGGCCTACGCTGTTAAACGATCTGTGCGGGGGGAATAAAGAGGAACTGACCATGGTGATGATAGGCCGAGCCGCGGAAGATAGCGACGCGGTGGCGCTCGAGGTTATAGGGGAGATGGGCTGGCATCTGGGAATCTGGCTGGGGAGCATAATCAACCTCCTGGATCCCGAGATAATCGTAGTGGGGGGCGGTGTCTCAATGGTAGGGGAGCCGCTCTTCGAGAGCATCCGTGGCTCGGCCCTGAAGCACACGATTAATCCGTATGCGAACGAGATACCTATTGTTCCTGCTTCGTTGGGGGAAGATGCCGGTATATACGGGGGGGCTGCTCTTTTTCTCACCTGACCGGCATGGATTAGTCTGGCTGCCGGTAGGGGTGCTTGATTGTACTTCCTGAAAGAACGGGTTAATTGAACAAATTCAACCTACGTCCCTAATATGACGCGGTGTTGGAGGATTCGGCGCAGCTCGGGGACGACTATCGGAATGTCCGCCCTGCTCTTCACGGGGAAGAAGCGGTCCACCGTTTTTACGGCAAAGGGGCGTAGCTGAGTCGACAGGTCGCCGAGGAGTCTCTCGAACTGGACCACGGGCCTGACGACCTCCCGTCCTCCCCGCGATTCCTTGAGCTCCTTCATGGCTATGTAGACGGGGAACTTCGCGATCACGCTATCCATCCTTTTCCCCAGCTCCTCCTGCGAGAGCCTTTCCAGCTCGTCCCGGCCGAGGCCGAATAGGTCCAGTAGTGCTCTGACCGATACCGTGTACGTGGCGTTGTTGAACTCCGGGATGCTGTCCTGGTCGAAACCGGGTGGGAAGGCGAACTCCTCCAGCAACTGGGGCCACTCCCGCTCCCCGTCAGGGTCGAGAATCCGTACCAGCGTGCCGCCCTTCTGGCCGGCAGGTTTCTTGCTGACCTCGCAGAGGAGGTGGATTCCCCGCGCCCCGGAGAGCGACAGGAGGCCCGGGAGCGAGGGATCGACCGTTGCCCCCAGGTTGTCGATGTTCGAGACGCCGAAGAACTCGATGCCGAGCTCGATCATCCGCAGGATCGGTCGGCCCTTGTCAAGGACGAGCCAGATGACGGTATCCAGGTGTCCGGGAGGGTTATAGCTTTCTTCCCCCGAAGACGTTTTGACGACATCCCCTTCTTTTCCCCGCACATCCTCGATCCATTCGCGCAGGGACGTCTGCAGAGCGTCTTTTTCTTTAACGGCGAGATCCCTCTCTTCGCCGCGTTCCATCAGACCAATCTTCTTCTCAAGCTTTTCTATCTTTGAACCATAGTGCGTTTCAAGGTCGTCGGGCGTGGGTATCACCCTCTTCATGATACCCTGGTTGTAGGTCATGACCTGTCCGTGGCCGAAGTTCCCTTTGCTTTTAAGTATGTCGAGCGTTCTGGGCGCGGTGGTGAAGCTGTTAAGAATCCATACCGGTATTCTTGTGCCGAATTCCTGCTGGGCCCATAGTACATGGGCAAGCTTGAGCTCTATGAAACTTCGCTTCTTTCCCTCCATCTCCATGATTTCGAAGGCGCCCTTCGGCAGGTTCTCGCCGGGCTTCTGGAACCTCGTGGCCGCCCCCCCGTTCATGAATATCAGGCCGTATTCGTTACGTGAGAGTATGCCCAGGCCCGCATCGTAGTCGGCGGAGCTGGGGGAGGGGAGGGCCGTGCTGTCCTCCGGGCGGGGAACTTTCACGACCCTTATGTTGCCGCACGTGATGATGTTTGTCTTAAGACTTCTTTTGCCCGTTCTGTATTCCTCCTGAAGGCGCCTGAACGCACGCTCATTAAAGCCGTATTCCTCTAGGATATTATCTTTCATTTCTCCTCCATACGTTCTTGCTGAACTGTAACCCTTTTTTCGAGGGACCATAGTATGTTCTTGAAGTCGGTTTGTCAAATGTTTAAAAAGGACGCTGGGACCCACGTGAGAGAGATGCCATTTTTTCGACAGGTTTTTCAAAATGGTAATAATTATCATTTTGAGGCCGGGAACTCCAGGAAGCCTCACCCGGTATGGCAAGTTTAATATGTTGTGCGACAATCTGTTATAGAATTTTACCGCGGATCGCCGTGATGGCACTATTTTTTCTTAATAACATGACGGAAGATGAAAACGATGGTCAAATACGGGGGCTGCCCGGTCATTCCGGTCTTGATCCTGCCGGCGCTCCCCCTATCTCCGGAGAAGGGATGATGACAGAGCGTTCATTGCTGCGAGACGGGCTTAGAGGGAAGAATGTGCTGGTTGTCGATGATGATTCCTTGTTCAGGAAGATGCTGTCGGAGATACTGCTGAGAGCGGGGCTTGCTGTGGAAACGGCGGTGGACGGTGAGGTGGCCCTCCGGTTGATCAGGTCTGGGAGGTCGTATGATCTTATTGTATCGGATATCGAGATGCCGAACGTTGATGGAATAGAGCTGGTCGGGGAGGTAGGGAGGATGCCGGGCGGGACAAAGGTCGTTCTGGTGACAGGTTCAACAATCGATTTTGTTCCCGGTGCGGAGGCGGTTATCTCGAAGTCGAACGTTATAAGCGTGTTAATGGACGAGGTCAAACGGGTTCTTGCTGCGGAGAAATGAAACGGTGTGGAACCGGCAACGGCTTTCTCTCTCTTTTTGGTTTTTGAGGTAACGCTTTGACCGGACACTTTTTTCGTGGTATTTTTAAAAAAAGGAACAGCGCAATGACGAAAGAAGGATTCACTCTGGCTGAGATCATGATAGTGGTCGCAATAGTGGGCCTTCTAGCGATATCGATAGCCCTGCCGAATTTCGCGAGAAACCGCGAGAAGACGAGGATGGTTATCTGCGAAGAGCATCGCCGGATCATAGAAGCTGCCGAGAAGCAGTATCTGTTCGATATGGGCAAGCCCTCGGAGACGCTGCAGGATCTCGTGGACGCGGGCTACCTTGATGAAATCCCGCAGTGTCCTTCCGGCGGAGTTTATGCCTGGGAACCTTCCGGGTGAGTGTTTGTTATCTTAATGCAAGCCGTAACCGAGGAGATGGTATGGTGATAAAGGTGATTGCTGTCGTGCTCTCAATATTTTTCCTCGTTCCCTGGGTTGCCGCGCAGGAGAAAGATGAGCACTCGAGACTGGGATGTTCCATACACAGTTCCGGTGAGGATGAGGAGAAACCCAAACCTAAGCCCAAACCCAAACCCAAACCCAAACCCAAACCTAAGCCAAAACCTAAGCCCAAACCCAAGCCGGAACCCAGGCCGGTACCGCCCGCACCGTTTGAGTAGAGAAAGGCGTGGTTTCGAGGTTTACGGAGTTCGATCGGATTGACGGCGGTAGGTTGCCGCCGATGAGCGGGAGATTGTTTTTCCTATTTTCCCAGGCCGTATTTCTTGATCTTCCTGTAGATGGTGGCCTGCCCTATGCCCAGCCGCCCAGCGGCTTCCTTCAGGTCGCCGTTGCAGATATCGACGGCTTTCCTGATCATGTCCTTTTCCATTATCGATAGTGGAATAATCTCTTTTTTAGCAGGGACGCCGCTGAACTCCGCGGTTCCTTCCTGCCGGGCCATTTTACCGGGCAGCATCTTTTCCGTGATTTCGGCCCCGTCGTTGAGTACGACGACGCGTTCAATCGTGTTTTCGAGCTCCCTGACGTTGCCCGGCCACCGGCAGGCAACGAGTATTTTTATTGCATCCGGGGAAAATCGCGAGAACTTTTTGTTGTTCTTTTCGCTCATGCTCTTCAGGAAGCTCATGGCCAGAAGGGGAATATCCTCGCGCCTTTCACGCAGGGGAGGGACGTGGATCGGCACAACGTTGAGACGGTAGTAGAGGTCCTCCCTCAGGCCGCCACTTTTGATTTCTTCAAGCGGATCCTTGTTCGTGGCTGCGATGATCCTGACGTTAACCTCGATAAATTTTTCTCCCCCCACCCTGAGGAACTTCTGCTGTTGGAGAAAACGGAGCAGCTTGGCCTGGAGGCCGTACTCCATATCGCAGATCTCGTCCAGCAGCAGCGTCCCTCCATCGGCGAGCTCGCAGCATCCGATTTTCCGGGCGGTCGCCCCGGTGAAGGCCCCCTTCTCGTGGCCGAACAGCTCGCTCTCCATGAGGTCCTTGGGCAAGGCGGCGCAGTTCAGGGGTATAAAAGGCTTGTTTTTTCTGGGACCTTCGCCGTGTATCGCCAGGGCGACCAATTCCTTGCCGGTGCCGCTCTCTCCCGTTATGAAAACGGTGGCTTTGCTCATGGAGACATTCTTGATGATCTGATAGAGCGTTTGCATGGGCGGGCTCGCGCCTATGATGTTCCCCATGCGTGAACGCTCGTATTTTGTCTTGATCTCGGAGATCTCGCGTATGAGAATGTACTGGTTGACGGCGTTCTTGACTGCCACTCCAAGCTTCGTAAAATCGATCGGCTTGGTGAAGAAGTCGTAGGCTCCCGCTTTCATCGCCTCCACGGCCCGCTCCACCGTGCCGTGGCCTGTTATTATTATTACGGGGAGCGCCTGTTGTTTTTCTTTTATCTTCTTGAGAGCGTTGAGGCCGGACATTCCCGGCAGTTCGATGTCCAGGAGCACGATGTCCGCGCCGAGTGAAGGGAACTTCGGGAAAAAATCCTCACAGCTTAAAAAGCCCAGCGTGTCATAGCCCATCCCGCCGAGCTTTTTCAGGATAATGCTCAGTGTGAGGGCTGTATCCTCTATGACGACTACTTTCGCTTTTTTCATCGGATTTTGTCCGTAATCAATGTGTTAATCTCCAAGTATCGCACGGTAATACGCAGGAATCAAGTAAATATTTTCAAAATGATAATTTTATCACCGTGAGACATCCCAGGGATTTTTGCGCAAGGCAATAATAAACTGGCTTGCAGTATATTACAGAAATAATCCATCATTTATTCGGATATTCGTTTCATCTCGTCCATTTGTCTATTATACTAGTTTAGAAAAATAAGGCTCCTGCAAAATAGCAATTTGCTTTAATCAATTGGCGGAAGCAACACAGGAGATGGGTGGCAGGAGAATTAGGAAGGATTTTTTTAGTGGTAGAAGGAGAGAGAAAGCTACCACAGGCAG
>JAVCDC010000114.1 GCA_030765135.1 Candidatus Tritonobacter lacicola
AGATAAATGATGGGGATGGCGGCGGTCCCCCAGAGGGCGGAGAAAGACCTGAGATCGGCAGGGGTCGTTCCCGCCGTAAATGCCCAGAGTTTAACCATGTAATAATATAAGGGGGGGAAGAGTATCGTTTTAGTCAGGGTGTCGGTCAGCCCCAGGAAAGAACTATGTACCCTGACAGCAGTGGCTATCTCATCAAACCAGAGGCATTCCTTTCCGATGCGGTAGAAGCGGAGGAAGCCCCCCACGGCCGTGGCGATCGTAAGGAATACCGCCTCTCCCCTCCACTTCCCATGAACCACGGCTTTCACTTCAGAAAAAATATTGCCCTTTCAGTAAACATGTATGCACCATTTTACTCTTATTACTCGTACTCGTAATCCCTGCCCGCACTATAATAGATTACGATTAAGAGTACGATTAAGATTACGAACTGAAAAGATCAAGCTGATTCTTTTCCCCGCACCCCCGGTACCTCCGATATGATTTTCCCGAGCTGGCGCGAGACGTTCTTCGAGCCGCAGGCCGCCGTGAAGGTCACCCGCCCCCCCTCGGCGACGGCACGCCGAAGGGCACCATCCTCCTTCAACCTCCTTATCGCATCGGCCAGAGACTTCGGGTCCGCGGGCTCGCAGAGCAGCGCGTCCCTCCCGTCAGCCAATAGCTCATCCGCAGCGGGGCCCTTCCTCGTTATAACCGGCTTCTTCATCGCCATCGCCTCGAACACCTTGTTGGGTATGACACGGGCGGCCTTGTCCGTATCCCCGAAAATGCCGAGACAGACGTCCAGAGAGGAGAGAAAAGAGGGAACTTCCTCGTACGAAATCCACCCCATGAACGATATATTCCGGAGACCAAGCTCCTCCGCAAGCACGCATATTTGCCGCTTCAGCTGGCCTTCACCGGCGATGATGAACCGGATACCTTCATCCTCCTCAAGGAGCTTCGCGGCCTTCACGACGTGCTCCAGCCCGTGGAGGGGGATAAACTTCCCGATGAAACCTACCTGGAAGGGGCCCGTCCGTTTTTCGGGTTCCGTGGCCCGGAAGATGGAGTCGTCGGCGCCGATGAAAATACGCCGGAACTTGCAGCGGGCAACGCCGAACTCGTTGATGAAATACTCCATATGGGCTTCCGTATCGAGCACTACCGCATCCGCCCACATGCAAGCGTACCTGTCCAGCAGGAAAAGCAGGCGGGCGGAGAGGGAGCCCCGCTCCACCACCTTCCTGTCACGCACGAAGGAGTCGTAGAGTGAGAGAAAGGCGTCGAAGACGATTGGCGCCGGTTTGACGAGTGTCAGCACGCGGGCAACGATGACATCGAGCTGGCCGGGATAGCCGATGTAGATGAGGTCGCAGGGGGGACTCCTGAGATAACGGAATGATATTCTGAAATAGGCACGGAGATAGAGCCAGGTCTTGCGGAGGACGCCAGCCACGCCCGACACGTCGCCGAACTTGTGCGTCTTGCCCTTCCACAGGGGGTAGTGGCAGCGTACGATTTCGAATCCGCACTCTTCCAGCCCCCCCATCATGGTCCTGTTCCGGGGGTACTCCTCTTCAAATGTTCCGAAAAGACAAATCCTCATGTTCTTGCACCGCCGAATGCACTGAAAAAGCAGGTATTCATGCTATCACGCCACAAAGGCACCATAAAACAGTTACTAGGAGCCTGTCCGAGTAACCTTTAAAATGTCATTGCGAGCCCCAGAGGGGCGAAGCAATCTCTAGACCTCAACAGAACCCTCTCTCATACAACGTGATGAGATTGCTTCGTCGCTAAGCTCCTCGCAATGACAATGATGATAACCAAAATGACAATTACTCAGACACACTCCTAGTTTCTAGTTACTGGCTAAAATGCTCTCGCATAAGTCCAGTAAGCGCTCCAGAAACTAGTAACGAGAAACCAGAAACCGTTTTGCGGTCTTCGTGGCCATCTTTTACATTAAACCTTACACGTTTCACGTTAAACGTTAACTGCCCAGCTCTTCGTAGACCTCTATCGTCTCCGCGGCGCTCCTTTTCCAGCTGTATATCTTGACCCGTTCATATCCTTTACGGACGAGACGCTGCCTTAATTCCTCATTTCTCAGGACCACGGAAATGGCGCCGGTTATATCATCGACATTCTCAGGGTCTATCAGGACGGCCGCATCCCCCACGACTTCCGGGATAGAGCTCGACTTCGAGGCGACGACAGGCACGCCGCATGCCATGGCCTCGAGCGGCGGGAGGCCGAAACCCTCGTAAAGGGCAGGGTAGACGAAGAGCTCCGCCATATTATAAATACAGGGCATATCGGACTGCCTGGCGTTTTCGATATAGACGACCCTGTTTTCTATCTTCATCTTCCGCGCCAACCGGACGACATCTACTTGCCCCCATCCTTTTCTGCCTACAATAACCAACCCCCTCCCACCTGCCTCCCTCCCGTTCAAGATACTGTATGCTTCCATAAGTCTCTCCAGGTTCTTCCTGGGCTGTATCGTACCGACAAAGAGAATAAAACGGCCCGGGAGTCTCAGCCTTTTCCGCACATCCTCCAGCCTCCTCCCCTCACGTATGACACCGAACTCCTCGCCCACCGCGTGGGGGATGACCCGGATCCTGCTCGCCGGCACGCCCAGTACCTGCCGGATATCGGCCTCCGAACTCCGCGATGACGTGATGATGGCGTCCGCCATGGGTGCAAGCGCTTTCAGGTGGAACTTCATGTACATCCTGAGAAGGAAGCTCCAGGAGGAAGGCGCCCTGAAGGGCGAGATGTCGTGAAGGCTGAGGACAGTCCTGAAGGGCCGCCTGAAGGAAATTATGCTGTTCGTGTAATGGACGACATCCACTCCCTTCCCGGCAAAGAAACCCGGGACCTGCATGTGAGGAAAGACCACATGG
>JAVCDC010000029.1 GCA_030765135.1 Candidatus Tritonobacter lacicola
CAATTACTCAGACACACTCCTAGTTTCAATAATATGAGCTTCCAGTTTCCAGTTTCTGATTTGACGTATCTTGTCTATTTTTTCGCTTCACGCTTCACGAGATACGCTTCACGTTTGTTATCGATTTTCCAGTTTCAAGTTTCCTCTTTCATATTTCCAACTCCCCTATCACCAGCCAGCCGGCCTTTGTGATGGAGGGCGGGGGGGCCGTGAACCCGCGCGTTGCGCAAGGGGGGAACTTGTCGATGAGGAGCATCTCTAGGCGGCAGGGCCCCGGGGAGAGACCTGGAGGTAGAGCAATGAGGTGGTTGGACCGTATCGTCTCCCCCTCCACCCACTCCGACGTCGGGTACAGGTGATAGCAGATCGAGCGCGGCTGCCGCAGAACCTCCCTGCCCGATGAGTCCACCAGCCTCAGGTACATCGAGAGATCGTCCCCCTGCTTCTTCACCGCGGTCCAGAGGGTCTCGAGGCCGACCTGCCGGTCGTTCCCTCCCCCCACTACCTCCAGATTGACGCCGGCAAGCTCGAGGCCCCCGAAGTCCGCCAGGGGCTTTTTCGCGCGGAGCTTGTTCTTTCCCGCACGCTCGTACAGCGAGAAGACGTCCTCCTCTCCCCTCCTGTAGAGTGCGAGCCGGTCGTATATCTCCACGAGGCCGAGGTCGTTTCCGGAGAGGAAGCGCCTGAAGTTCTCGGCGCTCTGGCCAGGCCTGTAGAAACGGACGAAGGTCGTCGGCTCGCCGAAATCGATGAAGGCGTACTCGATGTCGTCCCTCCCTTCATATCTCTCCGGGTAGATGCCGTACCGGCCGCAGAGGACGAAGTGGAGGCACTCGAGGGTCTCCCGGTTGGAGAGGTGCGCGAAGTAGCGGAACGTCGTCGCGGCGGGGACGCCGCCGGGTATCTTCGCGAGCATCTCACTCTTTTTGGAGGCCAGGAAATCCTCGCGGGGCAGGCAGGCGACAGGCTTCTTCCAGCTCTTCGAGAAAAGGTGGAGCTGGGGGCCGAACAGCCAACTGAAGACGACAGTCGAGAGAAGAAGCAGGACGGCGACGACCCTCTTTGCCGGCACGCTCCCTATTCGCTTGAGTGAATACACAAGAGCCATAAAGAGAAAAGGGATGAGCAGAGCATTATACTGATAATAGATCGAGGCGGCGTTCGGGTTCGATGAGAGGAGGAAGAGAAACAGGTTCGGAAGACATGGGAAGAGAACCAGCGGGCTGAATAATGGAAGGAAGATGAGAGGGCCGAGGAGCTGAAACAGATATGCCAACTTATGCGGCTGCAGGACGACCGAGGCGGCATGAACTGGACGCAGGACGATTCCTTTTATAATATTGGGGAGCGAGTTACCGAAATCGCCGTAGAATTGAAGGTAGAGATACTCCTGGCCGCTCCGGAAACGGGGAATGAGGTAAAGGAAGCAAAAAAGGCCCCAGGCGAGGCCCATCAGCAAGGGCGCCGCGGACCACTTCAGCTCCCGGCGCCGGAATAACGCGAGGAAGCCGAACGCAATGACGATAAAAGAGACGTCCTCCCTGCAGAGAAGGCCGAGGGCGAGCATCGTTAAAAAAGGGCGGTAACTTCCCTTTTCGAAGAAATAATACGCCCAGACAAGGAAGAGCGGCGCAAGGGCGATAGCATGAAAGTGGAAGAGGTTGATATAGCCAAGCGGGGGATAAAGCAGATATACGGTGAGTACAAACAGCGCAACCAGGCCGTCCCGCAGCTCCCTGGAGGCCACAAACCACAAAGAGAGGCCCGTCGCGCCGATAAAGACCGTCTGAAGCACGAGGAGGAAGAGGGGCGACTGGAACAGCGCATAAAAAGGCAGGAACAAGACCAGAATCAGGGGGACGTGGTCCCTGAGATAAACGCCGCCGACGATCGAGGATTGGAAGAAATCGCCGCGGATGGTGTTCCTCATCACCTGGTTGAAAATGGCCAGGTCAAAATCGTGGTAGGCAAACGTGGCGTACTTCTGAAAGCACACGCCGGAGAAGACAAGTATGTATAAGAGGACGAGTATTACCGCCATCTTGCCGTACGTTCTCGTATGCGCCCTCTCCTTAAAGCTCATCTCCCCTCTCTTCCAACCGGGGTTCTTCCAGGCCCACGATGCTTTCGGCCATATTTACCACATGATCGAAATCAACGAGTGCATTCGCCACGGCATACTCTACCCCAGGTGGCTGCCGGATATGTACTGGAGCCGCGGCGGCCCTATAATGACATTTTACCCGCCTTTTTTCTACTATTCAGCGCTCCCCTTCTACTGGCTGACGCAGAGCTACTTCGCCGGATTGAAAATATCAATCGGCCTCGGGATAATTTTATCCGGCGTCTTCATGTATATCTTGGCCAGGAAATACTGGGGGGTTGCCGGGGCCCTCCTCGCCGCCGCGGCCTACATCTACGCCCCTTACCACATCGTCGATATCTACGTCAGGGGAGCGTTCCCGGAATCCTGCCTCTACGTGTTTCTTCCAGCCGGCTTTCTCCTGACATACAAAGCCGTTACCACGAGCAAGAAGGCCTGGACGGCGCTCCTGGCCCTCGCACTCGGAATCTCCTTTATAACCCACGTGATGAGCCTCTTCCTTCCGCTTGTCTTAATACCGTACGCCCTTCTCACCGCGGGTCGGCGAAACTGGAGACGCGCCTCCCCGCTCGCCGCCGGTTTCGCTCTCGCCCTCGGCCTGACGGCGTTTTACTGGCTTCCCGCCGCCCTTCAAATGACCTTCATGCACATAAGCCGGATAGCGCCGGGCCAGTATAACTGGCGGGACCATTTCGTCTATCCCCTCCAGCTCGTTTCAACCGCCTGGGGCTGGGGGGACAGTCTTCCTGGAACTTCAGACGGGATGTCCTTCCAGGTAGGCATTGCCCACCTCGCATTTATCGTCTTTTCCATCGCGGCGATTCCCGTGTTGCCGCACGGCCGGCGCAAGATCGCCGTCTTCTTCCTGGCCATGGGCCTGCTCTCCATCTTCATGACACTCCCCTGCTCGTCGCCCCTGTGGTCGAACATTCCATGCCTGGGCATCATCCAGTTTCCCTGGCGTCTCCTCCTGTTCGCGAATTTCTTCACGTCCCTCCTTGCCGGCGCGACCCTCTGCATCCTGCGCCCGGAGCGGAAAAACGCAAGATGGGTCGCGACAACACTCGGCATCATTCTCATCCTGGCTTTATACGGCAGGTACTGCCGGGCCGTTTATCCGAACACAACCTTTCCAACGGATGCCGAGTGCACACGTTCAACTATTATTGAAAAAGCGCTGGGCAAGCACGAGCTCCAGTACCTGCCGAGGTGGGTCAAGCAACTCCCCGAACGAGTGCCGGAAAATAAAGTGACCCTCAAAGGAGAAGGCATAATAGAGGCGTTGAAAACAGCGCCCGATAAACTCTCGTTCAGCTATTCAGCCCCCGAAGAGACGCGCTGCTCGGTGAACACTTTCTACTACCCCTGCTGGATATGCTCCATCGACGGAACGGCCCACCCCGTACAGCCAGGAGAACCGGAGGGCGAGATAATCGTTCGACTTCCCCCGGGAGAACATGAGGTGACACTCAGGTACACCAATCCTCCCTCCGTGATCCTTGCCCAACTCATAAGCCTGGTAAGTGTCATCGCCGCCGTGGCCCTGATACTATGGAAGGGAAAAAGAAAATGGATATACTTCTAAGCGAAAGGACGCTTTCCCGTAAAACGGGAAAACTCCAAGTAAAACGATTTATTGAATTAGTATCGTTCAAAAGGTTCGGCATTTTGCCATTATATACGAATTCCTCCCCCTTGATGGGGGAGGTTAGGTGGGGGTGAAAAAGCAATTAAAGGAATAAGGACATTAAAGCCCCCTCCCCTTAATCCCCTCCCCCGTTGGGGAGGGGAAATATGGTTATAGCATTTGCCGTAACTTTTGAACGTTACCATTGAACTAAAATGAATTGAGATTGCTTCTCCCCGAAAGCATTCGGGAATCGCAATGACAGTTAATATAACAGTGAATTATGAAACGCCTTGATTATTAATTAGACCCTGTTCGAAAAACGTATCCCATTAAAATAAAGCTAATTAAAACCACGAAGGACACGAAGATCACAGAGGTTTTTAAAATGAGCTGCATATTGTTTTTCTCTCAACTATTCTTCGTGTACTTCGTGATCTTCGTGGTGGATCACTTCGTTGCTCCAGATAAGATTTTATAATACCTTTTCGAGTAAGGTCTAATTAGATGAACGGCAGGTTGAAAGAGAAAAAAGGCTTCTGTTACCTCTGGGCCGCGCTCGTCGTGGCGGCGTCGACCATCCCGACGGCGGCGGGATACCTTTACGCGCCGGAAGGGAGCATCTTCACGGGCAACGCCCGCTTCACGCTGGACTATAACACATACCTCTCGTTCATATTTCAGGCGAACGAGGGCCACCTCTTGTTCCAGGAGATGTACTGGCCCTGGCCCAATCCCCCCCTGCTCTTCCAGCCGCTCTTCCTCCTGCTGGGCCTATTCTCCCGCTTCACGGGGATGACGATAACGGCCGCTCACGAGATGGGAAGGATAGCGTTCGGGCTCATCCTGCTCGCGGTCATCTACAGGCTCATCTCGCTCGTCTTCAAAGATGGGTTCGAGAGAAGCGCGGCCTTCATACTGGTGAGCTTCGGCGGCGGACTGGCGTGGGCCTACCCGTGGCTCAACCCGGGGGGCATCACCATCGAACAGCACTTCCTAACCGGGTGGGTCGAAGCGAACACCTTCCTCTCCATCCTCGCCTTCCCGCTCTTCTCATCGTCGCTCGTGCTGATGGTATCGACCTGCATCCTGCTGCTCAGGCTCCTTGAAAAAGGAGGGCTCAAACGCTGCGTTTTACTCGGGATCTCGGCTGGACTGCTCTCCCTGAATCACCCGTACGACACCGTCATCATCTTCTGCGTCTGCACCGCGTTTCTAACTCTCTGCTTTTTTCTCATGAGAGACAGGTTCGGGACCGCAAGGATCTTCCAGGGGTTTATCTCCATCTGCGTATCCCTTTCGGCAGCGGCGGCCTACCTCTACACGGCAAGCAGGGCGAACCCCGCTTTCAGCTACTGGTCCAGGAACATGTTCGACCCCTCGCCCCCCTTCGCATGGGTCGCCGCCAACTTCGGCTTCATCGCCCCCATGGCCGTCATCGGCATATTCGGGGCACTGGCCGCGAGGAAGAGGAATCCCGGCCTCATCCTTCTCTCGGTATGGGGCGTGGTCGGAAGCCTCATTATCTATCTCCCGTTCAACTTCCAGCGCAGACTCATCGAGGGGCTCCACATCCCCCTCTCTCTCCTTGCGGCGCACGGAATATTCTGGCTCGCGTCCTCGAGAAAAAAATTACGCACGCGCTTCGCAGTCCTTTTCATACTGCTGTGCCTTCCCGCGAACATCATGACAATCGCGTGGAGCGTGCGGCAGCTCAAAGAAAACAATGGGCGCTTGAGCCCGTACATAACAAGGGATGAGAACGACGCGCTCGATTGGCTGAAGACGCATACCGGCAGAGATGCCGCGGTGCTCGCCGGCTACCGCATGAGCAACAACATACCCGCCTTCTCGGGGAACCACGTCTTCTGGGGGAGGTGGGTGAACGAAGCCGTCTTCGCCGGGAGGCACGCTCTCGTGCGTGATTTCTTCTCGTCCTCCACGGCGGACAGCCACAGGCTTTTTTTCGCCGCGGAGAATAATATCCGCTATCTCTTCTGGGAAAAGGACGTGGCCAGGGAAACCTCTTTCAATCCGTACGCTTCGACCTTCCTCGATCCAGTCTACAGGAACGGGGAGGTGACCGTCTTCAAGGTAGCGGCCCCATAATCCCCTCGAGGCGGTCGATCTTCTTCTGAATATCCTCGCCCTCCGGCATGAGCTTCAGGGCCGCGCGGTACTCCTCGAGGGCACGGGGGAGGTACTCCCCGCCCAGCCTGGTGTAGCAGTAGCCGAGCATGAGACGGGCATTGAGGTTATAGATCTCGTCGTGGAGGCTCCGCTTGATCTCCTCGATAACAAGCCTTGCCATGACGGGGTTCGCGAGGTACCTGTCGAGGTAATCGAACCGGAGGCAGCCGGGGCGGAGAAACCGGTAACCGAAACGCTCGATCAGCTCCCGGTTGCCGGGGACGTTCCCGAGATAGACCATCGCCCTGTCGTCGAAGAAGACAAGCACCCACTCCGGGGTGTCATCGAGATAGCGGGTCGTGTAGTTGGGCTCCCTGTCGACAATGGCGCAGTTAATCCCGTACTTTCTCACGTAGCCCCCCCACACTTCGGGGTGCCAGTAAATCATGTACTCCTTCAAGAAATCGGTCCCGTACATCTCGACCCTTCCGTCGATGAACACCTTCCATCTCGGGTAGAACCGCCAGATCAGGTACCCGCCGATGCCGTAGGAGTTGAAGAACGGCCCCTCTATGTCGTGCTCCTCTATGAAATCAACGGCCTCGATGGGAAAGAGCTTTTTATTTATACCGAAGCCGAAAGCGTAATCCCGGTGAAACTTACCGATGTCCTTGCAAAGGTACCAGAGCGTGAAGGCGGCAACGGCAAAAGCGAGTACTGACGCTATCCAGCGCTCGTTCCGCCTTAACGAGGAGTCAAAGCCCCTCGCCCTGAGAAACGGCGCCGCGGCGCGCTGCAGCCGTTCCCCGATGAGGGGGGCGGCGGCTATGGCGAAAAACGGGACGCTGCGCGGCGCGTCCACCGACAGATACCCGAAGGCCGAGAAGAGTAACAGATCGGTGAAATTCGTCGACCTCGCAAACCTGATAAGGAGCACCGCCCCCAGGAAGAGGAACAGGCCGTGGATGGAGAGGAGGTCTTTCATCTCCATGTGCCGCCACTCGAGGATATAGCGGAATACCGGGTCCCTGCTCATGAGAAAGTAGAAGACGGTGCGGTACGTGTTGGGGTTCGCGAACGAAAGGCAGAACGCGGCGAGGGCGGAGACAGCCAGGAACGCGACGGCGCCTTTTGTCTTTCGCCGCCCCCCGGAAAGGGGAACCAGCGCGTTGAGGGCCTCACCGGCGACGAAGCAGAAGAGGAGAACCAGGCCGACCACCGAGCCGCCCCCGTAGAGGTTGACCCAGAGAAGCTGAAGCAGCGGGAAGAGGACGAGTGGAAGCGCGCCGCCGCGCCGCTTCCACCTGTCGAAGAGAAACAGGTAGATCGCCATCAGGAGGAACGAACATGTCTCGGGCCGCACGTAAAAGCGGGTCCGGCTGGCGTAAACCGCGAGGAGAACGACAAGGAAAGATAGGACCAACCCGGCCCCCCTCGCGAGAGTAATCCTCAGAACGATCCAGAACGAAAAGGTGATAAGAAGCGCGTTCAGGACAATCATTCCCGGTGTGCCGATCCAGCGGTACAAACCGTAGCCGGCCACATCGGCAAGCCAGTAGTGGGCGATCCACGGCTTGGTGGCCGTGAAAGAAAAGACATCCTCCACGGGAATTCTCCCGTGCTCGATAATATATTTGCCCGTCGCCAGGTGCCACCAGTAGTCGTGCTCTGTGATCTCGAACGTGCCGAGGCAAAAGACGACGAGGAGGAAAACCACGACGAGGGAGAGCCTTCCCGGCATTCGAGGCGAGGCGTTCATCGCGGGATCTCCAGCCTGTGCCCGGGGTCGAGCGCCGTGGCCCTCCGCCACAGATCGAGGGCCTCTTCCATGCGCTGCGTCTTCATATAATAGATCCCCAAGTTCGACAGCGCGGGGACGTACTCCGGGTAAGCATCGAGCACCGCCCGGAACGCGGCACGCGCATCCTCGTAACGGCCACTCCTCAACGCCGAGCGGCCTTTATCCATGCGCTCCCCGATCCAGTCGCGCTCGCGCGGGCCGATGAAGCCCCCGGCAGCGGAACTTTTCTTCCCCGAAAACCCGCGCTTATCGAGAACCATGAGATTGTATTTCGGGACAGCGCCGCCCGACTCCCGGGCGGCCAGGAACTCCTTCCGGGCGCAATCCCGCTCCCCCCCGGCCGCGCGCACGATCCCCAGAGAGTTCCTCAGCATCCAGTTCCGGCCGTGGCGGTCCAGGCCCTCTTCGAGCAGTGCAAGTGCCTCCCGGACGCGGCCTTCCCTGAGAAGAATATCCGCCAGGTATAAACGCCCATCGGGCGAATCGTGCCGCTCCAGCTCAATCGCCTCCTCGAAGCACCGCGCCGCCCGTTCCCCCCGGCCCAGCCGGTCGTAAAGTTTTCCAAGCTTGAGGAACACGTGAACGTCGTAGGGCTTCAGCTCCAGCTTCCTATAAAAAGCCCGTATCGCCCCCGGATAATCGCCGAGCTTCTCACAAGCGTCGCCCATGAGGTCGAAGAACTCGGGCTCCGCAACCGGGTATTTGAGGGCGGCGCGGCATCTTTCCGCAACAACCGGCCAGTCGCCCCTGAACGAAGCGCGCCTGGCCTCCACGTAAATAACCTCTCCCCTGAGAGGACCGGCCAACCGGAGAGAAACATGGACGGCACAGCCGATAATAGCGAGCGCGATGAGCGCCCGGATCGGACGGGGAAGGGACAATCGAAGCGTCGACGTGCGGCTCCCGCTCCCCGAGCCCACGAGAGCCATAAGAAGGGCGCAGCTCACGGTGGTGGCGGGAAGGCGAAGCGGATAGCTTACGAGCGACTGCACCAGCATCGCCGCCATTCCGCAGACAGCCCCCACGTTCACTGCAGTCTCCACGGCGCTTTCACCGCTCTTAAGGTTTCTTACCGCCTGGACGAAAAATCCCCACATTACCCAGATGAAGAGAAGAAGGCCGATGATTCCCATCTCAAGCCATATCCCGAGGTACTCGTTATGTGCGTAAACCCCCTCGTAGACGGTCTCGGCGGGGCCGACCTCGGGGACACCGTCCCGGTAGTCCGCGGCGATGATCCTCGTCAGATGCCCGGTCACATTCGGCCAGAAGCCGTTCAGGCCGGAGCCGACGAAAGGCCTTTCATGTATCATCGCAAGGCACGCACGCCAGTATAAAAATCGGAACTTCATTCCCGAGTAATCGGCGGCCACGGTGGACCGGTTCATATAGAAAAAGGCTCCCGCGATAAGGGCGATCACCACGAGGATCGCAACCAGCTTCTTCAAGCCGGGATGGCGACGCGGCGCTTTCACGGCAAGAGTAACCAGGAGCACGACGGCCACGAGCCATCCAAGCCAGGCGCCCCACGACACGGTGAAAAGAAGGCAGAAGGAGGCGGAGATCATAACCACCGTCAATAGAGCCGGAATTATCCTCCCGGGCCGCCCGAAGACGAAGAACGAGAGCGCCAGCGGGAAGAGGCTTATTATGTACGCGGCAAGGTAGTTCGGATTAAGCATGGTGGCGTATACACGCCGCCCAAGGCTGCTTCCCCAGGGACTGGCGGCCGGGAAGAAGTCTGCGTAATGAGCGATGCCCACGACGGAGATCGCACAAAGGCCGATCATGGAGGCTGTGATGAGGACAGCCCTGCGTCTCTTCCCGCCGGCGGTGCAGACGAGAACGAAATAGATGAGCCCCAGGAAAAGGACCTCGCTCAACCTCCTCAAAACGTAGTAACGGTGCGGGCTTATCAGCAGCGAGATGGAGGACCAGCCTATGAAGAGCAGCAGCGGGACGTTGACGGCGTTGCGCCGTATCGAAACGTCGCCCCGCGCGGCGGCGGACGCGAGCCACACGGCTGCCATCGCCGCCGCTGAAATTCCCACCATCGCCCACTTGATAAACCCGTACGGGTCTTTCGGCCACCAGCCGAGGGGGACCGCGATAAGCAGGGCCGATACGACGACAACGGCAAACCAGGAAGAGAAACCCCTCATGAAACCACCTGCAATCTGCCACTAAGACACAAAGGCACCAAGGAATATATATCAGGGATCGCCATTTTTCCAATGCCGTTCAAAGCCTTCGGAGAATACGCTTCTCGCACTTTGTTTGAGGTCCCATTATTACTGTTGGACTGCAAGTGCACCGAGCACTGCGAAGACAAAGCCTCCGAGAGCAATGCATCCGATCAGCATTAACACTTTATTAAAATTCTTGTGGAGCATGTCGGCAACCCACTGTGGGGTGGCAATTGCCCAAAGGAGAGCCAGGGCCGCGAAGAATGCGAATGCAAAACCCGCTTCGAAAAAAATCCACTGGAGGACGCGTTCAACGCAGGTGGCAGGTTGCCATTGTAGGGTGAGGAAGGCGGTGAACCCGCCGAAAAACCCAGCAAAGATGGACAAAAAGAAAAGCTGGATTCGCTCCTTGGCATCACGCGGGAGAAAGAGGCTGTCTATTTGTTCGTCTCTAAGCATCCTGCAACCATTCTATATATTACCCCCCTCACCCTTCCCTCTCCCCCCAAAAATTGGGGGGAGAGGGTTACTTGTCCTGCTTGTCCTGAGCACTTCGACGGAGTTTATCCTGAGCGCAGTCGAAGGGCTCAGTATAAACTCCGTCGAAGGATTGTTTATAACAAGTATTCCAGTGTTCACCTTCAACTGAAATAGAGAAGAACAAAATATTTTAATAGTTCACTCCACCCACATCGAAGGATGTTATTAGGACGGAATCAAATACACGGCCCGCCTTTTTGTAATCCGCCGGGAGGTACTTGACCTCTTCCCCCCTGTCACCGGCCATCCAGATGGCGATAGAATACCTGCCGGACGCGAGGGGCGGTGGATATATATTGACTTCCTCCCTGACGATCTCGCCTGCGCGCCACTTATGCGCCCCGAACGTTCCACCCAGTGTGTGCCAGCAGGGCTCGCCTATCCTTCTTCTCCGGCCGTCCAGAACCGCCATTCCGATATAGACATCGCCGGGGAGGTCGTCGGTCGCCGTCCAGTACAGCGTCATCGGCAACGCGTCCCTCCGAACCGCGCCGCCTGAGGAGGAGGGCCGGAAGCCGAGCAGCACTATACCGTTAGAGAAACGCCCGTCGTTCGCGATGCCCCTCTCGCATCCCTCCGGCATGGCCTTGACGGGCGAGGCCGCCCTGAGGCCGGCGACATTGTAGAGGAAGAGCTCCCGGAGAGGTGTGAGCCCCCGCTCCTCCGGCGGCAGCTGCAACCTCCACAGCTCCAGATCGAGGTCAGAGAGGAGGAGCTTTTCCGGGGATTTATCCTCATCCACGACATCCCCAGCGAGAAAAACCTCCCTTCCACCGGCAAGACAGCCCTCGATTTTCGACAGCATTATATGATTTTTCCGGGCGAAGAGATCCCGCCCCCCGTCGCCCGCCGCGAGATCTCTCGACACGACCTCCGGGTCCAGGATAGTAACCTTATCCGCGGAGATCGAGCCCTCCACCAGGCTGAAATAAGCTACCAGCTGGGAGTATACAAGTTTGGAGACTATGACCGATCCGGAGGGGACCTGTTCCAGTGTCCTCCTGGAGAGCACGTACGCCGAATTTTTATGCCTGAGATCGCACGGTCCGAAGTTGACGGCAAACTGATAAACCGGCACGGCGATAAGGGCCGCGACGAAAACGGCGCATGACGGCTTCGATCTCCGCTGCAAGAAGAGGAACACCTTCAAAGCGCCGTGCGCTCCGAAAAAGGTCAGCGCAAGAAGCGAGGGGAGGAAGAAGTTCATAAGGTAGTCCGTGGCGCGTGGATTGCTCGGGTCGTGTATCGATATCTCGGGCAGGAGCAAAAACAGGAACAGCAGCAGCAGGAAAGGCAGGAGAAGCCTCTCCCCCGCCGCGCTCCTGTCGCGAGAGAAGATGGCTCCGGCCAGCGACCCGGCCGCACGGAATCCCGAAGCAACTCCTAACATGGAAAGCAGGAAAAGGGGGAGTCCCGGGAGCCACGGGAGGGGCCAGAGAACGAACTTGAGGTAGAGGGGGATATTCGTGACCACTCGATTGATTAAGAACATCCGGCCGCCCGTCCAGGCCCTTCCGCTTATGTACCAGGCGTACCAGCTCGGGGTACCGATCCCGTAGGGGCCAAGGTAGTTCATGGGGTGGCTGAAGACCGGCCACCTCGCCAGGCGGATGGGATAGTAGAGATACAAAAGGGAGCCGGACAAAAAAATGAGTAAAGGCGCCCGCAGTGAAGCACGGGGAAACCTGAAGCGGACGCATAAGAAGGCGAAGATGGCGACGGGCACGAAGACGGCGCACGTGCCCAGGACATTGACCCCGATCCCGAGGGCGAGGGCCAGCGCTGCCGCATTCAGCCACCCCTGTCTTCCCGTCGAATGCCACTTCACAGCGGCGTACACGCACAGCGCTATGAGCGTGAGGAAGAGAGTGTGCAGCTCCGGTATTTCGCAGTGGCTCCAGAAAACGTATGAGAAACCGAACGTCAAACTCACAAGAAGAGAAATAAGAGAGGTCTTCCACCCTTCATGAAACTTCTTCAGCATCTCGCGTATCGCCAGGAAAAGAACCGCAACAGTCATTGCCCCGAAAAAGGCCGAGAGCAGGTTCAGGTTCCACGAGGGGTCGCCGAACGGCAGGAGAGTGAAGGCCTTGCCCAGCAGTATATACAAAGGGTGCCCCGGCGGGTGGTCTATCCCGAGGAGAACGGCGCAGTCAACATACTCGAGGCCGTCCCACGTGTTGAACATGGACATCGCCCCCCAGCCGGGGGCGAGGTTATGGAGGTAGACAGCGAAAAGAACGACAAATAAAACTAGGGCAAGCCTCTTCATCCCGATAGAAGGTCTAGGGGCTACGGTGACGATGCCCGTTTCGTCTTTCGGTTAGGTTCATCGGCTTGCATTCTTTAACGTGGCCGTTAACCGTTACCGAAACGGGCCTCGTTACCCTAGCCGTTTCCGTATGCCATGATCGCCAATTAAAGTAGTTGTTCATTAAACTGATAGGCTAACGGTAGCTATTGAGTAACCCCTGGAACCAGTCCCTCTTGGAGCATGGACTCGGCAGCGGACAGGTTCTGCCTGGCGCCCTCGTGGCCGGGGGCGATCTCGAGGGCCTTCCTGAAATTTCGTATCGCCTCCTCGTGCATCCCCTTCTGCATGTAAACGGCCCCGAGGTTGTTGATCACCACGGCGTTTCGTGGGTCATGCTTCAGGGAGCGTTTGAAATACTCCTCGGCCCTGTCGTATTGCCCCTTGCCGTAAAAAACCTGGCCCAGCTCGTTGCCGGCCTCCGCCGGCCGATCCAGCATCCCCTCCGCCAGTGCCAGGTTCTGGGCCGCCCCCTCGTATCCGGGGTCCGTCTCAAGGGCACGCTTGAACTCCGCCGCCGCCTTTTTATACTTCCCTCTTTCCATGTAGATGATGCCCAGGTTGTTACGTGCCGGGACATACTCCGGCTCGTACTTCAAGGCTTTCTTATAGCACCTCGTGGCGCCGGCAAGGTCTCCGCTCGTGTAGAGGAGCCTCCCGAGGTTGTTGTACGCCGGGGGAAACTTCCTGTTTATCCTTATCTCCTCCTCGTACTCCGCCATCGCCCTGTCCTCGTCTCTCTTCCGGGAATAAAGCATGCCGAGGTTATAGTGCAGTGTCGGTATCCCCGGATGGAGAACGGCTAGCCTCCCGTACTCCCCTATCGCTTTATCGGTCATGCCCTTTCTCATGTAGGTCATGGCCAGAAGATTGCCCGCGTCGAGTGAATCCGGGTTTTCCTTGATGTGGTTGTGCAGCTCGCCCATGGCCTGAAGCTCGAAAGGAGGCGACCAGGGCACGAACGACGCCTCGCCGGGTTTGAACAGCTTGTAATCGTATGATTCGATCAGGGGCCTGTTGCCGGGTATATCCCTGACGAAGATCATGGCCAGGGGATGCAGGGGCCGTCCCTCCGCGTCCTGCACGTGATCCCAGTAAGCCAGGCGCCACTCCCCGGACTCGTTCAACCTGCCGATCAGGTTGTGGAGCTTATTCCCCGTAACCAGTAAAAGGAAGTTCACGCCGTACCTGTCCAGGATAGCTTCCCACCCCTCATCGCCGCGCTGTACCGCCTGGTAATCAGCCCAGAGCTCCGGGGGATAGGCGTCCGGGCCCCTCCCGTCGATGAAGACCCTGTACTCCGGATAAAGCTTCCATATCAGAAATCCTCCCCAGTCGTAGATGTTGAACATCTCACCGGCGGGTCGGTGCGCCTTTATGTACTCTATCGCCCCCCCGGGGAAGAGAGCGCCGGAAAAGCCCACGCCGAAATTCGGAAGGAAGAGCGACCACACGAGGAGGCAGACAAGGAGCACCGCGACCAGGACGTTAAAAGCCTTCCTGTAGCTTTTGAAAAAAACGGAGGCCTCCGGGGGCATGTAGGAGACGAAACGGGCGAGCTGGCAGGCGAACACGGGCGCCGCGCAAACTGGGAGGAGCGGCACGTTTCTCGCCATGGTGATGGAGATCAGGCCGAAGACGACGAGCATCATGGTATCCGCCGGCGCCATCATCGCGAAGAACATGACGAGCGTGAACAGGGTCAGAAGGACCGTGACAAGGAAAGCGGGAGGATATTCGTGGATCGCAAGGCGTTTCGCCTCCGTCAGGCTCGCAATATATTCCGAGTGCTTCGTCAGGAGCTCCACCGGCGAAAGGAACCGGTTAACGGAGACGGGGTTGCAGGTGAAGGCGGCGCAGCACGCCGCGAAGATGAGGACAAGGAGGAGAAAATCCCCCCCGGTCAGCTTCCTCCAGCCGTTCCTCCTCGCCGGCGCCCGCAGAACCCGTGTGACGAGGTCTCCCGCGATGTAGATCAAGAGAATGATCAGGCCGACGAACGCAAGGGGATGAAGGTTCACCCACAGGAGCATGAGAAGCGGGGAGAAACAAAGGGGCTTCCTCCTGCCGCGCAGGAACCCGTCGATCATCAGCAGGAGGACGGCGATAAACAGGTAGCTGAAGAGCTCGGGTCTGAAGGCGAGCCTGAAGCGGCACGCCAGGGCGGCAAGAACCACCACCCCCATGGAGAGATAGCTGTTTCCGGATCTCCTGAATGAAAGCACAAAGAGGACAAAAAACGTCGCGGTAAACAGGACGGCCTTGGCGAAAGAGAGCGCATCGAGCCCCCCCCACTGCTCAACGAGGTAAACGATGATGCCGAAGAGCCACTCCTTGTTGTCCCAGTAAGGGGCGGTAAAGGAGAAGACGTCGTAATGAATAAAGGAGCGCGTCTGCAGCAGGTACCTGCCCACGCCGAGGTGCCACCAGATATCCAGCCCTATAACGCGCGTCAGCGAGAGGCAGAAGACGCCCGCCAGCAACAGGATAACGTGGATAGGTAAAAATCGATTCCTGTCTCTTTTCTCATCCTTTTTCATGAGGCCCGGCCGTCAGATTTGCAGGGTGCAAAATTGTACCATAAGCCGGCCGCCCGTGAAGATACAAGAATCGCGGGATACGAAGACACCCGTGATAAATGAACCATCGCGAGCAAGGTCCGGCCGCCGGCGCTTACCGCGCCTCGAGGGCCGTCTTCCATCGATAGAACGTGTAATCCCGCGATACGCGGCACCGGTCTTCCTGCTCGAGTAAAAGCGTCTCCCTCTCGTTTTCCACCTCGTGATCGCGATGCCTCTCGTAGAGCTCGGCAAAGCTTCCCTCCTCCCATCTGCACGCGGCAACCTCCCCGATGCCCGCCTTCCTCAGCCGGGCGGCAATCTCGAGAAAATCGCCGAAGCCCCGGGCCAGGAAATATGTTTTCTCAGGGAACGCCGCCCCCATTTCCAGAACCGGGTAAGTGCTGGAAAAGACAATATATTCGCACCCGCAGCTCTTTATCCACGACACGGCGGGGTACAGGTCGCGGGCCTTTCGCCCATACAGCATGCCGATTCCAAGGAAGGAGATAATGATGGAAGCGGAAACGACAACAACTATAAAACTCCTCATGACAACACCGCCCCGCCGGCACGCAACCGCCAGAAGGGCCACGCCGAGAGGCAGGACCGGCAGAAGGTACCGGGGCCCCCACTGCGTCCCGCCGTCGTTGTACGCCGTCAGAATCACTACCGCGATGGAAATCACGGTCGTGAAGTAGATAAACCTCACCATCGAGCAGACCCCTGCCTTTTCGTCGCCCGCCACTCGTCCCAGCAGGATCTTTCCCGCCCCCACGATCGACATGAACGGGCACATCAACAGGAGCCCGGAGACGGGAGCAAATAGAAGTCCCGCTGCCAGGCGGAGGTGCCCGGCCGCGCCGATACGCGCCCTCAGCACCTGTATAACGTGCGGCCCCAGGAACATGCCGTAGTAACACCTGTTGAAGAGAAACAACAGGAGAACGGACGCGGCAACGGGCAGGCAGAGGGTGAACACGCGGCGAGCCCTTCCGCGGCCGGTCAAAAGGAGGGAAACAACGCAGGCAAGACAGTACACTGCGTTTTCGAAGCGCGCCCAGATAGAAAAGCCGATGACGAGGCCCGCGGCCAGGAACCATCTCCGCCCGCCGTTTTCTATCCCCCTGCAGATGAGAAAGACGGCGGTGAGGAAAAGCAGCACGGACAGCGTGTGCTCCCAGAAGAGGAGGCTGTAGAAGAAGACGGGAGTTCCGAGGCCGTAAAAGATGACGAGGAGCGACCTCTTCCTTTCGTCAGCCACCTCCAGGAGCGCCAGGAGCCGGAGAAGCATCACGGAAGAGAGTACGCCCGAGAAAACCGGGATTATATATAACCCCCTGAAGCCGAAAATAATATAGGGCACCGCCGAGAGGACGGCGAAAAGGAGGGGGTACTGCGGATAAGTCGGCCCGCCGATCCGGTAGGCGAACGGTGGAATGATGGGGAAATATTTTTCCGCCGGGTCTATGAACTTCCCCGCGTATGGAATCCGGTCGCTGCAGAACCCGTTCTCCACCAGGTAAACGACCTGGATATACTTCATGCCGTTGTCACAGGTGAAAAAAGTATCCCGGGGAAGGACAAGCAGCGCGAGAATCATATAGACCGCGAGAATGATAATGACTGAGCACGCTGAATATCTCTGTTTCACGATCCTTCCACGACCGGCCGGAATGTCTACGATAGCCACGGATAACTATAGCACCCCGCCCGCAAAGGAAACAAGCGGGCGCCTATCCTGATAATGTGAGCTGTTTTATTGAGGAACAATCTCATTGACCAGGGGAGAATAAAGAGAGTAACTTTCAAATGATTCTAATAACAGGCGAGTATAATAAGAAATTGCACAAACCATCAGCTATATAGTCTATGAGATATAAAGATGTATCCAACTCGTTAAAAAGTTTTAGCCCTCCTGCTGATTGGCCCGGCCACCTGTTCATGCTCCCCGAAGAAGCAGTCCGCGACATCTACCATTTCATAATCAAAAACAGGCTCCGCTCCTGTATCGAGCTAGGGACCTGCTTCGGCACCACCGCCTGCGCGATGGCGGCGGCCGTAGAAGAGATCGGCGGTGGCCGGGTGGTCGCCGTTGACAAGCACCTCCACCAGCCAATCAACCCCAAAGTAATAATTAACCACATCGGGCTGGCCGAAAACGCCATCGAGATCGTGATCGACGAGCTGGGCTACAACTGGTACCTGGCAGACCTCATCCGGAAACAGAGCCACTGCGGGGTGGTCTGCAAGCCGATTTTCGACTTCTGCCTTTTAGACGGGGCACACGAGTGGGAGTGCGACGCCCTTGCCTTCTATCTCGTCGCGAAGCTTCTTAAGCCGGGAGGCTGGATTGCAATAGACGACATCAATTTCAATTCAAGAATGATGTTTCCCGAAGAAGAGCACAATAAATATACTGACAGGGAGCTAGATGCGTTTCAATTGAGGATGGTGTATGAACTGGCCGTCCGGCAGCACCCCGACTTCTGCGACTTTCACACGACCCACGGCGGCAGGATCGGGTGGGCCAGGAAGAGGCCCCGTATACTGAAGCGCATACTGAGACCGAGATAGTCCGCTCCGCCCGGAGCATGTCCCACTAAAGAAGGGGCCGGGTCTGAAACCCGGCCCCTCGCCCCATGGTGGGCCCAGTAGGACTCGAACCTACGACACGCGGATTATGAGTCCGCTGCTCTAACCAACTGAGCTATGGGCCCTGAAAACAGTGATAAATGATAAGAGATTAGGGATAAGAAATATAAAAATCAAGTGCAATTCCATAAAACTCTATAAGACTATGGGAGGCAGAAAAAAAGGGGGAAATTTGACCGACGGGCCGCTACGGGTTGAGAAGGGCCTTGAGATTAAGGAGAGCTACGTCGCCCAGATCGAGAAACCCCTTGAGCTTCCTCGCCCTCGTCGGGTGCCGCATCTTCCTGAGGGCTTTGGCCTCTATCTGCCGGACCCGCTCCCTGGTAACACTGAAGACCTTTCCCACCTCTTCAAGCGTGCGCGGGCAGCCGTCGGCCAGGCCGAACCTCAGCGTCAGCACCTTTTTCTCGCGCTTGGTCAGCGTGCCCAGCACGGCCTCCATCTGCTCTTTGAGAAGGGAATACCCCGTCGCCTCCGCGGGCGATTCCACTGACTTGTCCTCTATGAAATCCCCGAAATGACTGTCTCCGCCTTCCCCGATCGGCGTCTGGAGAGATATCGGGTGCTGAGCTATTTTTAGTATGCCCCTTATCTTGTCGACCGGTATCTCCATCTCCTGCGCCAGCTGTTCGGCGGTCGGCTCCTTGCCGTGATCCTGGACGAGCTTCTTTGTCGCGCGCACCAGCTTGTTGATCGTCTCTATCATGTGCACCGGTATCCGGATGGTCCTGGCCTGATCGGCTATTGACCGGGTGATCGCCTGCCTGATCCACCACGTGGCATAAGTGCTGAACTTGTATCCCCGCCTGTACTCGAATTTATCCACGGCCTTCATCAGGCCCATGTTCCCCTCCTGGATAAGATCCAGGAAAGAAAGACCCCTGTTGGTATATTTCTTCGCTATGCTGATCACGAGCCTGAGGTTTGCCTCGACCATCTCGCTCTTGGCCTTGTGCAGATCATTCATCCATGTATTCAGCTCTCCAACAAGCGCCTTGAATTCCTCGATGCTCATCCGCACCGCAAGCTCTATCCTCTTGAGTTTTCTTGTCTCGTTCTTGAGCCTCTCCTTGGCCGTCTTGCTCCTGCTCCTGGTCAGCCTGGCTATCTCACCCTGTATCTCGTCAATCTTGCTGCTTGCCGAGAAGATACGGCGGGAAAAGTTCTCTATCGCATTCTGCTTCAAGAAGAGTCGCTTGAGAATGCCCTGCTGCCGGGCCCTGAGCTTCCCCATCTCCTTCGCGTATTTCTCGCGGAGATCCTTCTTGACCTTGCGGTTCCTTGTCAGCTTGAACTTCTCGCCGATCTCCTCATCGAGGGCCTTCATCTTCTCGATATCGGAGTCGAGTTTCTTTAGATAGACCTCCCTGTTCTTTACCTTCTTGTCAATGACAACCCGGTCGAACCTCTCCTTCCCCGCGGCGATCCTCTTCGCGAGCACGATCGTCTCCCGCGGGGTATAATCGCAGCTGTATATTATCCTGCTTACCACTTCCTCCGCCGCCTCAATCTTCTTGGAGATCTCCACTTCCTGCTCGCGGGTAAGAAGCGACACCTGCCCCATCTGCTTCAGGTACATTCTTACGGGATCATCGAGGACCTCCATCTTCGCCGCCATGCGGCTCTTGGCATCCCGCGCCTGCCACTTCTTTCGCCTCTTTTCAAGCTGCTGCTCGTCCAGGATCTCTATGCCCATCCCCTTGATGATAATGATGATCGAGTCGGTCTCTGTCGGGCTGACAACATCATCGGGCAGTGCCTTGTTGATGTCGTCGTAGGTGAGATGCCCCTGCTTGTTGCCAAGCCTGACAAGGTGCTGTATTTTACGGTCTTTGTCTTTTCTATCCATAGTCATACCGGAACGGCCATCCTCCTGTCGAAAAACGTCCTGCTTTATACCATACCCAGATCACTCTTTGCAAGGGCTTGCCGGTTTATTTCCTTCTGTATCCGCTCGACCTCCTCCGGGGTTATACCCGGCGAGGCGAGCTGTTTCTGAAGGAGCCCGACCTTTCTCTCTATACTCATCCGTTTCAGCTTCTTTATCGCGTCCTCGATCCTCTTCCGATCCTCCTTTTTTCCTTCCGGAGACGCAATCGAAGCCGCGATAAGCTTTTTCGCCTCGGGGTCCTCAGTCCTGCTTATCATCTGTTCCGGCTTTATTGCCGCCTCGCTTGAAAGCGCGACAGCAACAACCTCCCGGCAGGCGGGATCGATGAAATCATCCCGGGTGAGCATCTCCCTGACCATGGAAACGGTCTCGGGGCACGCCAACATCTCCCGTACAAGGTACCTTTCCACGGGGAGAACGGCTTTCGCCGGCTCCCTCTTCGCCGGGGGGCGCGGCGCCCTGCCGCCATGCAGGGAGATGCGGGCCATGTCCTCCGCCAGGGCGGAAACCGAAGCACCGAGCCTGCCGGCGAGTTTCTTGAGGTACATGTCCCTCAACACCGCGCTCTCCAGCCTGGCTATTGCCGAAAGCATCTGACTTGATATTTCCACCCTGCCCTGCTCGGTATTAACATCGTACTCTCTCAACAGTGTCTGGAGAAGAAAGTCGAGAAGGGACGGCGCGCTATCCATCAACTCCCCTACCTTCTCTCCGCCGTACTTTCTAACGAAGCCGTCCGGGTCAAGGCCGGGGGGAAAGACGGCGATCCTCACCCTCAGTCCGGCCTCGAGAAGCACGTCGAGGCCCCTCAGGGCGGCCTTCTTTCCCGCCTCATCCGCGTCGAACGCCATAACGACATCCCTGCAATAGCGCTTGAGGAGCCGGGCGTGGCTATCTGTGAGGGCCGTTCCCTGCGTGGCCACGGTGTTTCTGAAGCCCGCCTGGTGAAGCATGATGCAGTCTATCTGGCCCTCGCAAACGATCGCGTACCCCGCGGAGACGATCTCCGATTTAGCCAGGTATAACCCGTAGAGGATCCTTCCCTTGCTGAAGAGGCTGCTGTCGGGCGAATTAACGTACTTCGGCTCGGCGTCTCCCATAACCCTGCCGCTGAAACCCACAACCTTGCCTGACACGTTCCTTATCGGGAAGATGATGCGGTCCCTGAACCTGTCGTAGTCCCCCCTCTCGCCAGGTATAACGAGGCCCAATCCACGCAACTGTGAGCCCGGTATCTCCTTCTTCCGCGCCCACTTGCCCAAGTTGTCCCACCCCCCCGGCGCGTAGCCAAGCATAAAGCCCTTTATCGTATCACCCGTAACGGAACGCGAGGACAGGTAGGCCAGAGCGGCCTTCCCGCGCCCGGATGCCACAAGCGTCTTGTGATAGCTTCTGGAGACCATATCGTTTATCCGGTAGAGACCGGCCTTCTTATCTTCGCCACCACGCTCCCCATCGAACCTCAGCTCGATCCTCGCCCTCTCCGCGAGCATCTTCACGGCGTCGAGAAAGCCGATATTTTCAAGCTTCATCAGGAAACCGAAAACGTTCCCCCCCTCGCCGCAGCCGAAACAGTGATAGATCTGCTTATCGGGGCTCACGATAAACGACGGCGTCTTCTCCCGGTGGAACGGACAGAGGGCCTTGAAGCTCCTCCCGGCCCGCTTCAGGGGAAAATAGCTGCTGACCACCTCGACGATATCGTTGGCGGACTGTATCCTGTCTATAATCTCGTCGGAAATCCGGGCCAAGTTACTTCCTCCTGCTTACGCGGTAGAAACCCGAGGCGGGGACAATCTTCAGATTCTCCTTCTTCGTCAGGCCGTCGAGGAGGAGGTTGAGGCCGATATTGTCGCTCGCGATATGACCGGCAACGATGACGTTGATCTTGTTCTTTTCCGCCTCCTCCAGGTGATCCTTGCTCAGGTGCATGCAGACCATCGTTCCCACGCCGGCGGCGGCGAGCTTCTCCAGTATCTTCTTCGGGGGCTCGGTCCCCCCGGTCATATCCACAAAAATCTCGCCGACACGCCGATTATCCGAACCTACCAGCACCCTGACGGGAACTCCCTCCGAGGTCGACCACTCATATTCCGGAACCTCCGACAGCACATCCACCGTCTCACCCAGCGTTTTCGGCTTATTTTTTTTCAGGAGATTTCCCAGATAAGCCACGACGCAGTTGTCGGCTGGGGTGTGGGCGCACATAAGAGGGATGCCCAGAAGGTCGGCGGCATCGACGGGGCGCCGGTGGTTGACGGACATGACTTTTCTCTCCACCTCTCCCATCCTCTCCTCCAGAAGGGCCTCGGCTATATTGATAGGGACCCCGTAGCCGTGATGGATATCCGCCTGCATCCGCATAACCTCGTGGAATGCGGCGTACGCCTTCCCGCCGGGGTGATGCGCAAGGATGAGATCGATCGGAGTGCCCCTCTCTTTGAGCCGGTCGGCCAGTACAATCTCCCCCACTCCGATGTCAACCCCCACCATTATGCATTTAACCTCACTGCCGGGATCTCCGGAAAGGATCCGCGTATCGGAGTAGGGGTTCTTCAGGCTCTCGATATCGAACCTCTTCTTCTTCTTTTCCGGCATCGCCCCGTACGCGTTCTTAACCCGCTCCAGATACTCCCTGACGCCCCCGACACCCCGGGGGTCGTGCCTTATCCCGATATCAATAACGTTTTTATATATATCCTTTATCTTCATTACGACCCTCCGTAGGCTGTATTACTTACGAGCCATGTTTACACTTTGTTAACACATCGATGGACAAGTATGCCGAATAATTCGCCGAGGAAGACGGAAAAGAGTTAACAGAGAACTGAAAACGGTAGTGAAATCTGAAAAATGAAATCTGTTTTTCCCCTGCTTTCCCTTTTCCGTTTTCCCTACCCATTTCTGTTTTCCCATAACCGATTTCTGTCGTCCGGTGCATTAGAGCCCTCAAGACTGTGCCGGACCGTCAACTCGACTCTCTTCATTGTTTTCAGTGTACTCAGTGGTTCCTACTGCTTTCCTCGATACATGCGTGTTGGAGGGAATAAAGAAGCGCAGGGGGAGGTCCCCTCCAGCGCTCAGGCCGATTCTCCCAGTCACACCGGCGCGGCGAACACGAACCCCGTCATCGGCGATGAAGAGGTCGCCGTTGATCATATCGGCGCCGTTGAACGACATATCGATGGACATAGCCTGCGTGAGCTTCCCGGGGCCGTTCAGCAAGCCCTTTGCCTTCCTCCGACTCCGCATGACTTCGATTCCCGCTACCGGCTCCAGGGCCCGTATCAGGACGGCCCCCGGCTTCCCCCGGGGCTCGGTAACCACGTTTAAAAGACAGTGGTTTCCATAGACGAAGTAAACGTAAGCCCGCCCCGGTTCCCCGTACATCGTGGAGCTCCGGGGAGTGGGCCCGCGAAACGCGTGGCTCCCGGGATCTCCCTCGCCGAGGTATGCCTCCGTCTCGACTATCCTTCCCGAAAGGAGCCTGCCGTCACAGATCCTCACGAGAAGCTTTCCCAGGAGCTCCCGTGCAACCTTCACAGTATCCCTGCCGTAAAAAGCTTTCTCCAGTGGCTTATGCTGCTTAGCTTTACATTTATCCATCTAAGTTAGCCAACCAGGCACCAAGATTAAGGTACTACAAGTTTAATGAGTTTTTGAGTTTTATGAGTTTAACCAATCGACCTATCAACTCACCAACTCATTTAACTCATTTATCTTTTGCGGCTGAAAGATTTTGAATGAAAAAAGCATTAACTACAAGAGAGAGTGCGGCAACAGCCGCCGTATCGCTCCGCAGGGTAAAAGGCCCGAGTTCGAGGGGAACAGCTCCCACATCCAGTGCCGCCGACCTTTCCGCATCCGTGAACCCGCCCTCGGGCCCGACTATTACGAGGACCTTTTCCCGCAGCCCGATTGACGTCGGCCCGGCTTTGCCCGTCCCGAGAGCAATAAAGACCCTGTCGTAATGCTCCATCCCCCGGAGCAGCTCATCCCAGGTTGAAAAATATTCTATAGCCGGCTTGCCGGGACGGCCGCTCTGCTTGGCCGCCGAGAGCGCGATTCTCTTCCACCTGGCCAGCTTCTTGCCGACATCGGGCCGGCGTATGCGCGGGACGGACCTGTCGCATCGCACAAGGATTATCTTACCCGCCCCCAGTTCTGTCGCGCCGGAGATAGACCTATCGAGACGAGTTCCCTTTATAAGCGCCAGCGCGAGATGAACGGCCTCCGCAGGGGAGCTCATAATCTCCATCTTTTCATCAATGCGAAGCTCGACCGCGCGCGGCGCGATACCGACGACCGTCGCGACAAACTCCTCCCCTTTCTCGTTGAAGAGTATTACCCTCTGACCGGCCCTGGCCCGGAGGACGCGCGTGAAATGGTGGGCCTCACCTCCCGTGAGCACCGCCTTATCGCCCGACCTGTCTTTAGAGGAGAAGCTGAAGCGTCTCAACGCCACCTTCCACCGAAAAATTTCTTCGTTTTTTTCGCGAATGATTGTTTCCGGGGATGCGCCGATTCATCCTCGATACAGGCAAGCTGCCGGAGAAGCTCCGCATGTTTTTCCCCGAGTTTCCGGGGCGTCTCTACGATAATCATGACATGCTGGTCACCCCTGCCGCGGCCGTCAAGGCCGGGCATGCCCTTGCCCCTCATAACGAAGACTTCCCCGCTCTGGGTTCCCGGCGGTATCTCGAGATTGTCCATGCCGGCAATCGTCGGTACATCTATCTTCCCGCCAAGCGCGGCAAGCGGGAAACCGACGGGCACCTCGATAAAGAGGCCCTTTCCGCGGCGCTCGAAGAGCGCGCTCTTCTTGACCAAGACCACCACGTAGAGGTCGCCCGGGGAGCCGCCCCTGAATCCGGCATCGCCCTCGCCGCTGATCCTCAGCCTTGCGCCGGTATCGATTCCCGGAGGTATTTCCAGGCTTATCTTCCTCTTCTTCCGCAATCTGCCTTCCCCGCGGCAGGAGCCGCAGGGCTTCTCCAGCACGCGCCCCCTGCCGTAGCATTGCTCACATATATTCGTGATTTTGAAAAAGAGGACGGAGGAGGTGACACTCCCGGAACCGCCGCACGCAGGGCAATCACTAAAGCCCGTTCCGGGGGCCGCACCGCTCCCCCCGCATTCCCCGCATCGATCCATCCTGGGGAAAGAGATTTCCCTCTTCGCCCCGAAAGCGGCCTCCTTGAACGTTATTTCGAGGTCATATCTCAGATCGTCCCCCCGTATCGATGAGGGACGCTGCCCCGTGCCGAAAAGGTCCTCGAAGCCAAACCCTCCCATGAAGCTGCGAAAAAGATCGAAGGGATCGTGGAAGGCGCCGAACCCCTCAAACCCCGCCGTCTTCAGGCCGGCGTGGCCGTACCGGTCGTAAGTCGCTTTCTTGGGCGGATCGCTCAGGATCTCGTAGGCCTCGGCGGCCACCTTGAACTTTTCCTCGGCTACCGCGTCCCCGGGGTTCCGGTCCGGGTGGTACTTAAGCGCAAGCCGCCGGTAGGCTTTCTTTATTTCCTCTCCGCTCGCGTTGCGCGACACGCCGAGAACTTCGTAATAATCACGCTTGGTCAATTTACGTTCACCGCACCATGATGGGCAATCGGAGAAGCCTGCCGGATCGGGCGACAAGCGCACCGAGCTGCCGGCTGCCGGAAGAGAGGAATGCCGCTATCTTTGTGCCCCGCCCTTTTTTTCGACGGCCTCTCCGGACTCCTCCGCCTCGCCGGAAGAGCGATTAATGGACCGCGCAACGCTTACCATTGCCGGCCTTAGAAGCTTGTCATGAAGAAGATACCCCCTGCGTATCTCGTCAACAACCGTGTCATCCTCGTGCTCATCCGACTCCGTCGTCATGACGGCCTCGTGATAATTCGGGTCGAACTTTGTGCCCTCGGCCTCGATCCTGTTCAGGCCGAACTTCCCCAGCACCTGGAGAAAATTGTTAAGAGCGAGCTCGAGGCCTTCGATAAGCTTATCGAAGTCCCTGGTCTTTTGCGCCGATTCAAGCCCGAGCTCGAAGCTGTCGATGGCCGGCAGGAGCTCGAGGATGAGATCCTGGTTGGCAAGCCGGCGCGACTCCACCATCTCCTTCCCGGTCCGTTTCCTGAAGTTCTCGAACTCGGCTTTAAGCCTCAACAAGCTCTCATAATACTCGTCGGCCTTCCCTGCCTTATCCTTCAGGGCAGAGAGCTCGTCGTCGGGCCGTGCGGCCATCTCCGCGTGCTCCCCGGTCTCCGGGGCTCCCGGGTGCTCCCGCGGCGCCCGTGGACCGCCGGGCCCCTTGCTCTTTCTCCTTTTATCATCTCCCCGCTTCATGACCATCGTCCCCTTTGCAAAGTAACTTATAGCCAAAAAATTGAAGATGTCAACGATCTTGACACCAGTCCACCCGTAAAAAAACAGTTTACCCTGTCACGGCCTTTCTATTCCGTACCGCGCAGCTTCGAGTCTATCGACCTCAGAAGCTTCAGGCTTTCACTCATGTAATCCACCGCCTTCAGGGAAAAGATCATCGCCGTGGCCACGGCCAGGGACATCAGGACGAAGAAGAAAAAGATGCTGAACGGAACCATAATTGACCTCCTTTATAAATGAATTAGCTCGCTACGCTCGCAAATTTATGTGGCTCCGACTGCGTCGAAGCATGTTGGTAGCCGTCCCGAATGCTTTCGGGGCGCCCGCCGGCGGGCGGCTACCTTTGAAAACATAACAAATTCATATACCATAAATTTAAGAAATTTTTTATTCATAGCAAAGAAACTGCCTTATCAATATCCTCTTCCAGCTGGTTCAGGACAAATGTCCGTGCGGCATCCAGGCCCCCGTCGAGGTATATCGCGCCGGTCACAGCCTCGAAGATAGATGCAAGGATGCTCTCCTTCTCGCGCCCGCCGGATAAGATCTCGCCCCTTCCCAGGTACATGTACCGCCTGAGCCCCAGCCTCCCGGCGGCCAGGGCAAGCGAGCTCCCGCTGACCACGGCCGCCCTCGCTATGGAAATCCCCCCTGCCTGAAGATCCCGATACTTGCCGAAGAGGTGGTCGCTCACGATCAGGGAAATCACGGCATCACCGATATGGCTCAACCTCCCGTTGTCGCCCGCCGGAGATGAAGTGTTTTCCGCCTTATGAGACCTGTGCGTCAGCGCCTCCCGGAGGAGCAGGCCCTCGTGAAAAGAATAGCCGATCGCACGCTCCACCTCCAACAGGTCCACCTCTTTTTCCTCGCGGCACATTGACAAACCCTACCACCTCAGCGTATAATTATATTAGATAGAACTGAAAGGAGGTGAAAAATGTACAGGTTTCAGACAACACTTCTATATATGGCTATCGGTGCGATCCTCGCGGCAGGTCTGATGTTCATCCTCCGGCCGGCTCCCTCTGTCTCCCAAATCGACCAGTCGGTCCAGGGCACGCTGAACGTTATTTTAGCAAAGCTCACTAATATAGAGAGGAAGCTCGACAGTCTCAGCGGCAGGGTAGGCCAGGTGAGCCAAGAGGTCTCACGCATATACACGAGAACGGGCACGTCTCAGGAAAGGCCGAGGCACGCTCCCTGGACTCATTAAGTTCCCGTTCCCCGCTTCAACGAGCAGTACATCTTGAACAGCTCCTTGAAGGCCCTGGCGATCACCCTGATATCGGCGCCGGACTGCTCGCCGGAGAGGCGTTCGCGGTGGTGGACGGGTACCTGCTCCATTTTGAAGCCCGCCTTGTGAGCCTTGACCAGGAGCTCCGTGCTGATCAGGGCTCCCGTCGCCTCAAGCTCTATGCCTTCAAGGACTCGCCTCCTGATCAGCTTGAAGGCACAATCTATATCCTTTACTTTCAGGCCGAAGAGAATTCTGACCAGCATGTTCCATGCGTGCGCGTTCAGCTTGCGGTGAAACGGGTCCTTCCGGTCGACCCGCCTGCCGATGACCATGTCGCAGTCATCGATCCGCTCCAGAAGCTTTGACATCTCTCCGAGATCGAACTGATTATCACCGTCGGCAAAAAATACAAGCTCGTACCTCGCTTCCTTGAAGCCCGTCTTCAGGGCGCCACCGTACCCCCTGTTCACGGGATGGTGCACGGCCCTGACATGCTCGTCCTTCGAGGCGAGCTCGTCGGCTATTTTCCCGGTACCGTCCTTCGAGCCGTCATCGACGACTATGACCTCGTAGTTTTCCGCCACGGCGGGGAGGACCTCGAGGGCGGCGCGGACAGCCTCCTTGATATTCCCCTCCTCGTTGTGCATCGGATAGAAAAGAGAAATGTTGTGCTTTTTCATAATAAATGTCTCTCTAGTCTTATGCCAAGTAACAGAAGCAACACTCTTTAACCAATAAAGCCTGTTCGTTAAACGTGTGACGTGTCTTAGGACTCGCCCTGTTACACGTTACACGTCCAACATTCAACGATCACTCCCCATGTCCTCCATGCATGCCGACGCAATATCCCTACCCATGCATGCCGACGCAATATCCCTACCCATGCGAAGCGACATGTCGATCGACCTCTCCGGGTAGCTAAACTCTATGCCCGTCACGTAGAGGCCGGGATAGGGGCTCCTCACATCCGGGATCCTGTCGTAGTACCCCAGGGAATATATCGGGCCGCTCTCGTCCGTCCTGGCAATTTTCCACCACTTCACATTCATCTTTCTCCCGGCGATCTCCTCAAGGCCGGCGATGAACAGTCCGGCGATCTCTTCATCGGTCTTATGCCAGAAGGGGTCGGAGGTATCCTGCACATATGTGCAGAGATAGATGAGCTTGCAGTCGTATTGCGGCGAGGCGTAAAAATTCGTGTGCTCGAGCATGAGGCGGAAGGGAAGGTGCGGCGCGTTCAAGTTCGTCCAGTAACAATCCGTGGCCCTCTGTTCCACCCCCACAAGCATGCATATAGTCGCCTGCAGCCTTATGGAATCGAGCTTCGACTGGTATTCCCCCGGAAAAACTATCAACGGCTTGAGCGACCTGTTGGAAACAGTGGAAATAACACGCCTGCAGTTAATCAGTTCGCCGCCGGCAACCACGCCTGAAACACCGCTTGCTCCGGCGATAATACGCTCCACGGCACGTCCCTTCACAACCGTCCCGGCCCTTGATACCCGCTCCTCCAGCGCGTCGATCAACTGCGAGAAGCTCCCGTCCATGTAGCACAGCATTTCACCCTTGATAGACCTGTTGGATCGAAGCTGAATCCGGGCGACAAACCAGGCGGCGGATATGTCGGACAGGGCCTCCCCGAACTTGCCGCTCAGCAGGGGCTTGAAGAACCCCTCGTAAACGCCGGTCCCGCAATGCTCCACTATCCAGTCCTCGGCCCTGACGTTATCAAGCGCCCGTGGGTCGCCCGCCCTGCCGGCGGCCCTTACGACCTTCGCCAGGAGAAATTTTTCCTTCAGGCTGAGATCAGGAAACCTCAGTATGTCCCAGGGTGTGTCGAGCCTGTGTATCTTTCCGCCGGAGTAATGGCCGACCGAAGATTTGCGCCAGGCGAGCATGTCCCGGATCCCCAGCTCGTCGATAACGCTGAAAAACGTCTCGTCCCCCTTAAAGACGTGGTGATAGTACCTCTCTATGGCATATCCGCCCATCCTGTAGACGGCGGTGAGCCCCCCCAGTTCCTCCCGCGACTCCACGAGAAGGAAGCTCACGCCCCTCTTTGAAAGCTCGAGCGCGGCGCTGAGACCCGCAAGGCCGCCGCCCACAACGATCACATCATGATCCATCTCAATTACCTCCGCACGCCATTATGCACTGTCACACCTCTCAAGACAAGCCATACAGAACATCCCGATCGACCCGGGTCCGGCGGCATCCCCTTGTGAACGGCCCATTGAGAAATCGAGTTGTTCCTGCTACTATCGCGCATTAAAGGAGAGGATACTTCGTGAATAAGACATCAGTTGCCGGCAGAGGCGTTATATTCCTTATGGTCTCCAAGGCCTACTTCATTATTGCCGGCTACGCCATACACTTCGGCCTGGCACGACTCCTCGGCAAAGAGCTTTTCGGTCTCTTCGGCATTATCAACACCGTTGTCGGCGTCCTGAACGCCGTCCTTATCACCGGAACAATACAGATGGTCTCGAAGTTTGTGTCGCAGGATGAGAAGAAATCCGGGGCCGTGCTCAAATCGGCCCTGCAGCTCCAGGTTCTGGTGGGCGGAGGGCTTTTCGCCCTCTACTATCTGTCCGCGCCGCTCATTGCGCGTTTTTTCAAGGATCAAGGTCTAATACCCTATTTCAGGCTCTCCGGCCTTATCGTCATCTGCTACGCCTTCTACGCGATCTACATGGGCTACATCAACGGGCGGAGGAAGTTCGGCCTGCAGGCATGCCTGGACATGGGATATTCAACGCTCAAGATGACCCTGATGCTCTGTTTCGTGGCGGCCGGAATCGGCGTAGCCGGCGCCATCGGCGGCTTCGCCCTGGCGGCATTTTCACTTCTCGTAATCGCAATGTTCGTCATCGGCCGCAGACCCGGGCACGGCAGCTTCAGCAAAGGCGCCCTCTTCAACTTCGAGGCGTTCATCATGATCTTCGCCCTCATCATGTACCTGCTGCTGCAGACGGACCTCTGGCTTCTCAAGAGACTATCGCCCCACGATATCTCATACATACGCGCGGCCTATTACTACGCCGCACAGAAAATAGCGTTCATCCCCTACCAGGCGATCATCGCTATAACATTCGTCCTCTTCCCTTACGTATCACGCTTGAGCTTTATCGACGATAAAATCCGCCTGAAGGAATACATACGCCAGGCACTCCGCTACTCGCTCATCATTCTCGTGGGCCTCGCCGCTCTCTTCTCGGCCAACTCGCAGGGAATGATCCGCATCCTCTTCCCCGCCGGTTACGAGGCCGGCGCACCAGCCCTCTCCCTCCTCGTCTTCGGCATAGTCTTCTTCAGCCTCCTATATATCAACGCGACGATCATATCCGGAAGCGGCCGGCCGGCACACTCCTTCTTGATAGCTCTCGGAACATGGGTGGTCGATATCCTTCTTAACTATTCGTTTATTCCCCGTTTCGGCATGATGGGCGCGGCATCCTCGACGACGGCCGCAATGTTCCTCGGGCTGGTAGTCTCAGCGATCTACGTAAAAAGGAGATTCGGGACCTACCTTCCGCTCGCCTCGTTTCTGCGGGTCGGGGCTGCAGGAGGAGCGGTTGCCGCCCTCTCCCTCATATTTCCATGCAGAGGGCTCATCCTGATCGCCAAGCTGATTGCTCTCTCCCTCGTCTACCTTGGCTTCCTGCGCCTCATAGGGGAGATCGGGAAAGAGGATATCTCGCGCATAAAGGCGACGATGAAGCGAAGCTGATAAAAAAATCCGAATTCGCCCGGGAAGAACTCATCGCGCTCCCGGCTCCGGTGCCATCCGGGCAGCAGGCTATCCCTAACGGAGATGGATTTTTTTATTTATCCAGACGCTGGAGGATGAGGACGACAAAGCCCGCAAAACGCTTCAGGGGGCCATCACAGCATCTGGTCTCCAGGAAGCGCAACAGCGGCCCAATGAGAGGAAGGACAAGCATCGAGGGGTGCAGGGTGAAGATGCGGATGCCGCGAACGCCGGCCAGCCGGCAGCCGTGAGGAACCCTTCCCATGATTTCACTCCACCTGTCGTATCTCGTATACAGTTCCCTGTCCGTCGACGTTGACGATATTTTTTTCGGCCCCTTCATCGCCCTGGCGAGACAACGCAGGGAAAAACGGTTGTAAAACTCCGCGAGAACATATCCCCCGGGCCGCGTGACACGCGCAAGCTCGCGGAGGGCCCCATCCGTGCTCTCGACATGGGAAAGGACCTTGAAGGAAAACGTCACATCGAAGGCGGCGTCCTTGAAGGGAAGGGCCGTCACGTCGGCCTGGATGACGGTGAGTCCACGCTCCCTCGCGCGAAGAAGCATCCCCATCGACAGGTCTGCGCCGATAGCCGCGGGGCATTTTCCTATAATGCGCCCGAGTATCAGGCCGGTCCCGCACCCGGCCTCCAGGACACGCCCCCCCTTACCGCGCTCCTCGACGAGGCCCGCTTCAATCTCGTCTACGAGAGCGTGATAACCCCTGTCCCTCCCCCTGTCGTAGCCGAGGCTGAACCCGTCGTAGTAATCCCTTGCCTTCTTCACTTGGCATCTACCGGCATTGAAAAAACATGCCCCTTTTTACCGGGGAGAGGACTGCCCGGAATACGGAGTGCTCCTCTCCTTATCCTTTCTTCCGAAGGCGGCAGACCTTGAGGACCACCGAGAGACCGGTGTGACACACATGAACGGCGCAGGCTGCCGTATAGAAAAAGAAATAGATATCTATTCTGTTAATTACAGCCAGGTAAACTACGTAACTCGGATAGTGGATGACGAACTTGCCTACACCGTAAGCGACAGCGGCAATGCCCTTCGCGGCGGTTTCTTCCCGGCCGCCGGAACCGCCGTATTCCCGCCTGCGAATAAAAGTGGTTAGAGAAATTCCCGCTGCGAGCAGAAACATGCCCGTAACACCGATGACCAAGAAATAAATCCGGTCGCTTTGAAGGAAAAGACGCAGGGCAACCGAACCGAAGAATATGTAAGCGCGAAGCTCATCGGTCAGGAAATCGACGTACATCCCGAGGTCGTTATCGGCGCCGCGCAGTCGCGCCAGCTGGCCATCGGCGCAATCCAGGATAAAGGCTATCTGGAAAACAGCTACTCCTGTCAACAAGCCGGGGTAAGAGCGCCGGAAAATGAGAACAAGCGCGCCCACTACCGCGCAAGCCACGGAAAGAAATGAAATCTGGTTGGGCGTTATACGCGTATCTTTCAGGAAATAAACAACGACCGCGGAAAACGGCCGTGTGACTCTCCTTATCCAGAAGTTGTCCTTGCCGGTGATCCCATCCCGATAGTCCCGCGCGATTTCCCTCCACATTTAACACACCTCTCTCTTGCTAATCCCGAACCCCCCGAGATTATAATAAAGCTTATGAGGAAAGTGAAACCAAAAAACCTTCTGCACGCAATTGGAAGATGCTACCATGTTCGCTGCTTTGCAAACAGCAGGTGACGGAATTCCGCCTGACATTCCCCCGGTAATCAGGAGACATGAAAGCACGGTGGGGCTCTTGCGGGCAACAAGGGATTTCCATGCCTCGGATTCCATGATAAAGAGGCTGAGCGAACCAATAAAAAAGGAGAGTGGCATGAAGGCAATTATCGTAGCAGCCGGCATGGGCAAGAGGCTAAAACACTACACCGAGGATCTGCCGAAGTGCATGCTCAAGTTTAAAGGCAAAACGCTTTTACAGACGCAGATTGCGGCCCTGAGAAGCTGCGGCGTTCACGACATCGTGGTTGTCAAGGGATACAAGCAGGAGAAGATCAACTATAAAGGCATAAAATACTGTATTAACCGTAACTTCAGGAGGAACAACATCCTGAATTCCTTTTTTTACGCGGAGAAAGAGATGAGCGGGGATTTGATCCTCTCATACTCGGACATTCTATATGAGAAAGAGGTCGTTGAAAGGCTGTTGGGTTCCATGGAGGATATCAGCATAGTGGTGGATATCGACTGGAAAGGTTATTACGAGAGCAGGACCGATCATCCCATCGAGGAAGCGGAAAACGTGATCCTCGATTCCAGCAACCGCGTCATGGAGATCGGGAAGATATTGACTAAAAAGCACGACGTGCACGGCGAGTTTATCGGGATGATAAAGTTAAGCCCGAGGGGCGGGGTGATATTCAAAAGGCATTTCCACAGGGCGAAAAAGCTTTTCCGGGGAAAGCCCTTTCAGCGCGCCAGGACCTTTGAAAAGGCCTACCTGACCGACCTGCTTCAGGACATGGTGGATATGGGGGTCGATATTCACGCTGTTATAATCGAGCGCGGATGGAGGGAGATAGATACCGTGCAGGATTTCGAAAAGGCGCGGATGGAATTCGGGGATCAGAACTTGGACGGGAAATGCAGAGGCCGCGGGACGGAATAAATTTTCATTAACCGCACTCTTAAAATGACAGGGGATGAAAAATTGGAAAATAAGTTGAGCGCGTCAGTATCCGGCCTGATAAGCACATGGCAGAAAAAAATGTTCTGGCTCATGTGGGCAACCTATGCCTCTTTCTATCTTTTGCGGGTAAACATCTCCATTGCCATGCCCGAGATGATGAAAGAGTTCAGCTTGTCGAAAACCGATATGGGGTTGGTGCTAAGCGGATTGTTTCTATTCTACGCAATCGGCCAGTTTGTAAACGGCCAGCTCGGCGACAAGTTAAATTCAAGGCGGATAATCACGCTGGGTCTATTGGCCTCGGCGGTGCTGAACTTCATGTTCGGCTTCTCCGGCGGAATACTGGGTCTCATGGTGGTGCTATGGGGCCTGAACGGGTACTTTCAGGCGATGGGATGGGGGCCGACCGTCAAGGCGATGGCGAACTGGTTCCCGATGAAAATAAGGGGCAGGATTTCCGGACGCCTTGGCACAAGCTACATTATAGGAGGAGCTATTTCCTGGTTTCTGGCAGGCACGATCATCAAGTACTTCGACTGGCGTTTCACTTTTTGGCTTCCCGCCGTGTTCTGTACATTCATTGCGGTCAATTGGTTTATTCGCGCGCGAAATGCCCCGGAGGAAGTCGGGCTGCCGAGCCTGGAGGACCAGGAAAAGGGCATCGAGAATAGAGGTTTTCGAAAAGATGACCACATAGGTTTTCGGAGCACTTTAAAAATTACGCTCTTGAATCCTTACATCTGGTTCGCGGCATTCGGGCTTTTTGGCCTGAATATCGTTCGCTATGGTTTTATGTCCTGGGCGCCCACATACATGTTCGAGGAACAAGGGGCGACAATTTCACTGGCCGCTTATAAGGCGATCGCTTTCCCTCTCGCCGGGGGGCTTGGCGCAATATTCGCCGGCTGGGCGTCCGACAGGATTTTCAAACACCGGAGAGCACCCGTTGCTTTTATCATGCTGATCTTATTGGCCGTCTCCTGCCATTTATTCAGAATAATTCCCGGCAGTAATTGGGTTCTGAGTTTGGTTCTTCTTTTATTTATTGGATTCTTCACTTTTGGCCCTCACATATTACTGGTTGCCGCCATTCCCGCAGATTTAGGCTCGCGCAAAGCCGCTTCTTCAGTGACCGGTTTTATAGATTCAATTGGATACCTGGGAGCAAGTCTGACCGGTGTGGGGACGGGTTACCTGGTGGAGAGGTTTGGCTGGAATGCCGGCTTTTACTTCTGGATTTCCGGGGCAATCTTTGCAGCGATCATGATGCTGTTCTTATGGAAGCATAAGGGTCCAACAGCAGTTCATGAATAATCCGGCCGGCTAACCCGGCCACACCCCTTAAAGATCATCTCAAACGCCGGGGCTATTCTTTCAAGCCCGTACTCCCTGCCGCTCTCATAGGCCGCGCGGGAAAGGCGTTCCAGCCGGTCCCCGTCGACAGCAATCTCCCTCAGCTTTTCGGCAAGCGATCGAACGTCGCCGGAGGGGACAAGGTAGCCGTTATAATCATCCCGAATAATCTCCGGGATCCCACCCACCGCGCTGGCGACGACCGGCCTCCCCGAGGCAAGAGACTCCAGTATAGCGACCGGAATCCCCTCCGTTCTCCCCGAAGGTTCCGCCAGGGAGGGATATACGAGCGCGTCGCTCGCCGCGAGAAATTCACGCTTTCGCCTACCGGACAGGAAACCGTGAAACTCGGCATCAATTTCAAGCTCTTCCGCCAACCGCTTTAAACTCGCCTTCTCCGGACCCTCCCCGGCGATAACCAGCCTGGCGTGTTCGACACGGCCAGCGGCACGGAGGAGATTGTGCAGCCCCTTGAGCTTTATAAGGCGTCCCATGTAGAGGATAACGCAGCTGCCGTTGAATCCGTACTTCTCTCTCAGCCCGGCCCTTTCCGCCGGACCGACCGCAGCCGCCGCCCGCACCCCCATTGGAATAACAACTGATTTAACCGCCGCCCGGCTGCCGCCCGCGAGCTCCTCGAACTGCCTCAGCGAGAAGCTGCCGACGGCCGTAACGGCCGAGCTGTGACGCCCTATAAACCTGGCAACCGCGCCTCCCAGCGGCATCCTCTTTAAACTGAAAACGCCCCCCGAGTGAATGGTCGCGACGTGCGGCTTGCCGGTGATCATGCTGATGACGGCACCGGCAAGCCCGGCGGGGATGAGCCAGTGGGACCAGATCAGGTCGGAGCGCCGGGAAAAGCGCCACGCGCTCACAAGGAAGGAGAGGAAGAGGAGCGGCGCCTGGAAATAGAGGAGAGGGTTCCCGGAGAGGTTGCTCTCGATCCCGTCGCCATAGCAAAGCCTTTGCAGACGGCGGGGCAGGAAATAGGTGAACCGGTGAACGGCAATACCCTCATCCCGTAATGGAACAGCCCCTGCCGCATCGGGGGCCACGATATCAAAAGATAACCCCCCTGCAGAAAGCTCGATGCAGAGCTCCCTGATAAAATTCCCGGCGATGTCACCGTCAAAACGGGGATAGGACGAAGTGAGAAGACAAATCCTCGTTAATCCAGGCGAGCGCTTTCGCGAAGGACCCCGAATGAAGGGCCCGAAGAACCTGCGCAGGAGACAACAGGCGAGAATAAAGCTGAGCCTTAAGAAGTAGAGCGGGATAATAATATTCGAGATCTCCTGGCCGTATATGCACCGGACGGGAATGTCCACCACCCGCGCGCGCAGGATAGAGAGATTGGCGAGGATCTTGTTCGGGTATCCGTATCCCCGGCACGCCGGCATGCCGAGCAGCCGGCCCAGCATCTGGGCCGTGACAGCCGTATACCCGCACTGTGAATCCCAGACGGGGAGCCCAGTTATGCACCTGGTCAGCACGCTGAGAAGGACATTGCCCACCTGCCTGATGAGGGGCATCTTTTTCCTTATCTCAGGATCGAGGAACCGGTTCCCTTTCGAGTAATCCGCACGTCCCTCCACAAGCGGGTCGAGAAGGGCGGGGAGATCGCGAGGGTCCATCTGTCCGTCACCGGCCATGACCGCCGATATGTCCGAGCCCAGGGACAGCGACCTCTCATAGCCGGCAGTGATCGCCGCGCCAACCCCGCGGCGTGAGGGTAAGGCGATTATGGAGACGCGGGAGTCGGGGCTATCTCCCGCGCGTGCGAGCGTCTCATCCGTCGAGCCGTCGTCCACAACGACAATGCTGTCCACGAAAGCGGGAATTGACGAGATAACCCCCCCCACGAATCTCTCCTCGTTGTGGGCGGGAACGACTACGGCTATTCTTTTTCCTTTGTACGGCATTTCATATACTTCAATAGGATTTAGTGATGTTTATTACTACACTCATTCGCTTGCATTCATCAGGTTTATTAATAGTTACTAAGCTCTTCGAGCTGTTACTAACGGTTACTACGGCCGCATTCCTATTACAATAATAGCAGCGGAGTAATCCAACAGTGAGCGAAGCGAATTGGTAACAGCGAACACAGTGAGTTTAGTAACCTCTTTAGAAACCTTTTAGTAACTCCTTCTTCAGACTGGGGCTTCGTTATCTTAGGCGCTTTAGATTCTTAAAAAAGGACGCAAGAACATCACTTCCCGAACACCTTCCTAGCGGGAAAGGACTGAACCCTGCCGTTCTTGCAGTCAACCACATACACCAGTTTCTTGCCGTCGTACGCGATTCCCATCGGCCAGTTGAACCGGCCCGGCCCATCGCCTCCCGAGCCGAAACGGCCCTGCAATTCGCCGCCGGCGGCGTACAATGCCACGCAGTTATTGCGGGAGTCGGTTGCCGCCAGAACCCCCTCCTCACCGATACAGATATAGGGCTCGGTGTAGAACTCCTCCCATCCCGCCACCCTGAAAGACCTTTTGAACACTCCCTTCCGGCTAAACGCCTGAACCCGCCTGTTGCCCGTATCCGCCACCCAGACCTCCTTACCCGAACACACTATTCCGACAGGCTCTATAAGCTCACCTTCAGCGGACCCCTCTTCCCCCCACGAGAGGATCAGTTTTCCCCGGCCCGAAAACTTCTGCACCCTCTTGTTCCCCGTATCGGCGACATACACGTCTCCTGCATCATCGACGGCGATGCCCCTTGGGCCGTAGAACTCTCCGGGCTGCGAGCCTATGCCGCGCCCCCACTGAAGAAGGAAGGTCCCGTCCGACGAGAATTTTTGGACCCTGTTGTTCCAGGTATCCGCGACATAGACGTTGCCGCCCCTGTCCACGGCTATACCCTGAAGCTGGTTGAACTCGCCGGGTCCGTTCCCAGCACTACCCCAGGAGGCGACGAAGCGGCCTTCGGCCGTGAACTTCTGCACGCGGTTATTCAGGGTGTCGGCCACGTAGATGTAGCCCTCGCGGTCCACGGCTATACCCCGGGGTTCCTTAAACTGCCCGGGCCCCGAGCCGGCTTCCCCCCAGACCGAGATGGGTTTTATCCTGCGCGACGCGCCCTCATACGCGAGGGACGGCGGGCCCTTAGGCGCGGGAAGAACCCGCTCGAGGGGCAGACCGGCAGCGACATCCTTATTCACCCAGAAGACGACATCGGAAGATCCCATGGGGCTGAAAACACTCCTGGTAAAGAAGTACGCGAGCAGCTTTCTCAGCGACTGCCCCAGCCGGCTCCAGGCTTTCCCCCTGTCGCCGAGGCCGAAGATGCTCTGCAGGGGCTCGAGTACAGGAACGCGGCTCGTGTCCGGTATCCACCATCCGCGGAGCTGGTACCGGACCGGATCGTAACTCTCGCTCATCCATGCCGAATGCTTGGGGTAGTCATCCCAATCGGTTATTACCACCGGAGCGTTCACGCCCCGTGTCACCTTAGCGGAATAATTAACCGGGTAATCGCGCAGGTACCAGGACATCGGCCAGTTGGCGGTGCCGGAGACCACCATGTTAAGCTTCTTGCCGGCGCCCGTCCTCCTCGACAGGTCGTCTATGTGCCTCAGCATCCTCTTCACATCCGTCGTGGACTGCACGTAGACCATCAGCTCGGCATGCCGTCCCTTCTCGGCCTCTCCGGGGGACTCCCCCGGGTCGGGGGAGCTGAAGCGGTAGTTCAGATTAGCGGTCAGGTAAAGCGTGAATAACGCAAGTACGCAGATTATCGCCACCACGCAACGCCGCCCCCGCGAGATAAATCCCGCTATGGCGATCGCTGAGAGCAGGATGTACGGCTCGAGTATATGGGTGAGGAGCCAGGGGACCTTCTCCCCGGCAAAAGAGTAAAGGAATATACTCCAGACGGCCCAGTAAGCGAGAAATCCGGTAAACGGCTTTATCCTGTTTTTGATAGACAGCCAGAGGGCCAGGAACGCGCCCGCCATCAGCATCGCGAATATCGGGAAGAAAAGTAAAAACCACCGCAGAGTTAAAGCTCCGAGCTTCCCGGCCCCCTGGACGTTCCACCGTATGATCACCATGGCGAAAAGACAGAGGAAGAGAACAGGCGGCGCCCTCAGCTTCCTGCGGTTCAGGAAGATCGCTATCGCTATCGGAACGAATACAAGCAGCTCGTAAAGGTAGGCAAAGGGAAGATAGTAATTCCAGGGGCCGCCGACACGTTCGCTTTTATGCTGGGTTATCCAGTATCCCCAGGCCCTGGCGAATGCGTTGATATCCCCGGGCTGCTGGTAGAGAGCGGTGAAAAACGTGATCCATATTATGCAGAAGACCGAGATAGAAGCTATCAGTTTGTATATACCCAGCATGCCGCCGGCCACGAAGCCCAGGACGACGCCGAACAGGGCGGCGGCCAGTTTCGCGACGAGAGACACGGCAGCCGAAGAAAAAAGCCCCGCCATTCCCTCGTACGTCCCCCCGACTATGGGAATAAGCTGCTTTACCATCCAGAAAAAGAGAACCGCCCCCAGGATCGCCCCCAGCACGGCGCCGGACAGGTTCTTTCCCTTGAGCTTCCGCCTGAAAGATGGGAGGAATTCGCTGTCGAGGACGGACCTCAGAATTCCCCACAGGCAGGCGTAGGAGCCGAATATGAAGATCGTAAGGTATATGTTCTCCTTCGTGCAGAAGGAGAGTGAGAGGGACGCCGCGAAGAGAACAATCCAGAGCGGCTTCCTGCTAGTGATATAGCGCATAATGCAGACGACCATCGCTATGTTGAAGAAGGTGCTGTAGATGTCCATCCTCAGAAAACGCGAGAAATAAACGAAGGTCGGCGATATGGCGAAGAGGCCCATCGCCACGAGGGCCGCCGTATCACCGATATAGCGCCTGAGGTCGTAAACGAGCACGAGGAGCAGGACACCCAGAAGAATCGGGACGAGGCGGGACGTGAAATCGTTCGTCCCCAGCACTGCGTAGACAAGGGCATTGAGGTAGTAGAGGACGGGTCCGTGGTAAGTCGGATCGTAGCGGTACTCGTAGTTCCCGTCGTGGAAGAGCGCCCTCTCGATCTGGTGCGAGTAAAATGCGTGCAGGCTCTCGTCGTGGTGAAGGGGCATGGAGGGGAGATAAAGGACCCTCAGCAAAAGGGCGAGCGCCAATATGCCCCAGAACAGCCTTCTGGATACCGTGCCGTCTAAATTAGGAACCTGCATTACCTTATTGGTATGATTAATCGACCAAAGCTCAACCATCCCTCAGTGAGACCAAACCTCGATAGAGCCAACGCGAAAGATAGCAAAACTTCCGCACTATGCAATTTAACTTTTACATTTTGCAATTTGCATTTTGAAATGGCCGGGCCTAGAGTCCGTTCTTCTCTAAAAAGACCTTGGCCTCGTCCGCCGCCGGGGAGAAGGGATAGGACGACCTCACGGCGTTGCAGGCCTCGCGGGCCTTACCCTTCAACCTGTTCTTTTCCACGGGATCGGACTCCTTTCCGGCAAGGCCGAGATACGTTTCAGCGAGCTCCATCTGCGCCTTCACCCGGAACCGGCTCTCCGGAAAGGAGCGGATGATCCTGCCGTAAGTCAACACGGCATCCTCGGAAGCATCCTGGAGTTCCGCAAGAAGAAAAAGCGCCCTCACCTTCCAGACGCTCTTTGGATACTCCGACGCCATTCCCTCCAGGACCTTGACCGCGTCCCCCTTCATGTCGTTGAACCAATACGCCCTTGCAAGCTCCAGCCCGGTTTCCATGCAGACGCCTGTTCCGGGAAAACGGTCGATGACAGCCCTGTAGCCGCTGATTTCATTCTTGATATTATTCAGCGCCGCCTCCGCATCCCCCTCGCCGGCCACAGCCTTTTTCATGATGTTGCCAACGGGATGATAGGAACTATCGTAGGCGCCGTCGATTCCCAGGCAGGATATTATCTCCCCGTACCCGTCCGCCGCGCGGCTGAAATCCCCGCTGTTTAAAAAGCCCGCTGCCGTCTTCAGGGACGCCAGCGAGGCGACCTCGGGGAAGCCCGACCGTGCTATCGTGTACATCTGCTTCGCGGACTCCGGGTCCCCCGCATCCGCGTACGTGTCCCCCAGGAGAAGCTGCGCCCTGCCCGCTTCTTCCGGGCAGCCCTCAACCACCTTCCGGAACTGGAGGCGCGCATCCGCCAGCTTCCCGGGGCCACTGCCGGCATACGTCTTCCCTATTCTGACAATGGCTTCAGCCTTCGATTTTGGAAACTGAGCGATGACCTTCTGATACGAGGAAATCGCATCGTTCATGCATGTGAGGACATTCGCCTCCAGCCGCTGTATATCCCGTGCCGTCGTCCCTATCCGCGCCTTGGCCCTCGTCAGTTCCGCCCCGGCCTCGAGCATAAGGTGGTAGTAACAGTTTCCCATATTGAGCCAGCCCTCCTCGGCCTGCCGGGTGTTCGGATGCTTCCCTATCATGGAGCGGTAATTGCCGATGGCCTTCCGGTACTGGCCCGTGACGGCGTAATACCGGCCGAGGTGGTAGTACTCGTTGAGGGCGGGATTTTCGATACTGGCGATACTGCTGGATGCCGGAGCAGCCAGAACAACCCCTACAATAACAATAGAAACAAGCTCTCTCATAAACCCCTCCTTCTTCTGATTCCGGATACTCGATACTCGAGGTATAAATTCCGGGTATCCAATGCATTATGCCGTTAAAACAGCATCTCTACAGGCTTTGACCTGTCCTGCGTAAAATAACTACCGCCATTATAATGTATAAACCCGTATGGCCGCACTGACATTTGTCTTGCACTGAAACTCGCACTGGCCGCACCCCCGGCACCGCGCCGGGTTGACAACCGGACAGGGGACCCCGTTCTTCTTCCGGTGGATTTCTATTGCATTATACGGGCAGTGCTCCTGGCAGACCAAGCAGTACTTATCCTCCGCCCATGCCATGCACCTCTCTCTGTCAACCGTGGCGAGCCCCATACGCTCTTCCCGCTTTTCGGCCAGGGTAAGCGGGCGCAGCGCTCCCGTCGGGCAGGACCACGTGCACGCTACGCAATACTCATCGCAGTAGCCCACCGAGGGATCGAGCCGGGGTGTGAATATCCCGTCCCATCCAGCCTCCAGAAAACAGGGCTGGATCCCATCAGTAACGCAGGCCTTTATACAGCTCCCGCAGCGCAAGCACTTCCCGTTGAACATCTCCTCCGGGAGCGCCCCCGGAGGCCTGATCAGGCGGCGCGAGCGCCCGCCCGCCAAGCGGGACCACACCCAGCCCAGCGTCAGCCCCCCGGCGAGGGACGAGACAAAGACGCGCCTCGACAAACCTCCGGGCGGAAGGCTTTTCTTCCCACCCGCCGTGATCGCAACCCCTGCTCTTCCGACGAGACGGAGCAACGCGCCAAGGGGACAAAGACGAAAACACCAGTATCTCCTGCCTAAAAGATTCAGGGAGATTAGGACGAGGATCGGAAGGACAAGCCACAGGTCGACCGGGTTGAAGGAATACTGGAACACATTAACGGCCTCCGCGAATATAGCCAGCGGATCGAGGAGGCCAACCACCGCCAGCGTGAAAAAAGAGGATACCAGAACAACGATTAAAAGAGCAAAAGGAAGGGAGGAAGAACCTACCTTCTTTTTTCTGCCGACGGGAATATTCTCCAGGATGGTCCCTGTCGGGCAGATGAAAAAGCAGAAGTAGTGCCCTTTAAAGAGGGCCAGAGCGATCACGGGCACCGCCAGGAGGAGCTTCCAGGTCCACGGATAGCCTTTTATAAGGTTCGCCAGCCCCACCAACGGGCTCACAGAGACGGTGACCGGGACGGCCCAGAAGAAAACGCCTGAAAGCAGGAGCGTAAATATCAAGAAGGATATTGCCTGCAGAACCTTCCGGCGGGTCATGGTGGGTCACCTATGCCGCGAGCCGCTCCTCGATAACCTCGATATGCTTCGGGTCGGCCACACCGACGCCCAGCTCCTGCGCTTTGACAATGTAGGGGATGTCTTTCCAGGTCATGCCGAACAGAGTCGCGCCGAACGCGTCCAGCGCGACCTGGTCCGTGCTCGCGGCGACAATATCTTTTCGCAGGAGGGGGCCGGGCCCCTTGGGGCCGCGATCGGTCATGATCTGGAGCGCGTCCATGATGTTCAATGTCGGGCGGACAAATGAAGCCAGGTCGGCGATGGCCTGGTGCAGTCCCGCCTTGTGCATCGCCCACCTGTCGAAAACCGTTCCCATGTGGTTTTTCATGGCCATGGTGAGGACCGCGGAACCGTGTGTTTTGGCCACGGGCATATTGATGAGGACATCGGCATCGAGGATAACCCTGCCGACGGACGCCTCCTTCAGGACAACTCCTTTTTCTATTTTGACGTCGATAAAATCACCCTTCTCGACCATGGGTTTCATCCTTACGCCCGCCTTTCGGGATGCCTCCTCTATTCCGCTGATTTTAAACGCCCCCTCGTAGCGGTCGCATGGGTTCTCGACGACCAGCACCTTACCCGCACCTGCCTCGTAGCAAAGCCGTATTACCTCGGCGACTAACCGCGGATTGGTATTCGCGGCCTGCTGCGGCGTCCTCTCCCATGCGGCGTTGGGCTTGATAACCACCCTGGCCCCTTTTTTGACGAAACGGGCCATGCCCCCCAACGGCTCGAGGAGCCTGCGGACCATGCCGGAGGGATCGTCCCCCTTTACGACAGAGACAAGCGCCTTCTTCGACGCGGGCTCGCTCCCCCGGGCGGTACCCAGGAGTCCCGCGCTGGTGGCCAGGAGGGACCCGAGCCCCAGGAGCTTGACAAACGTCCTGCGGTCCATGGGGGCGGGCCGATCAACCGTCTCTCTCTGCTTCATGGTACCCCTTTGTTCCGTATGCAGCCCGAACTTACCGATACAGGTCATCCTCCTTTCAATGCCATCCTATCCTACCATAAGCAAAACGGCATACCATCTCAATTCCAGCCCCTACAGCCCGGGGTGTTATTCAGTATGTGGCGCACTGAGTTTTAAAGTTCATGAATAGATCGGGCTGGAATTTTAAAAATTTTTATTGACAAAGGAATTCTAATCCTTATTATTATAGTGTGATAAGGCTCCTGCAAAATAGCAATTTGCTTTAATCAATTGGCGGAAGCAACACAGGAGATGGGTGGCAGGAGAATTAGGAAGGATTTTTTTAGTGGTAGAAGGAGAGAGAAAGCTACCACAGGCAGA
>JAVCDC010000004.1 GCA_030765135.1 Candidatus Tritonobacter lacicola
CTTTTATGATTTCCCCGCGCAGCATTGGCGACACATACGGAGCACGAACGTGATTGAGTCCACGTTTGGGACGGTGAGGCATCGGACGCGCCAGACCAAGGGCTGCGGATCGCGGAAGGCCACCATGTCTATGGTGTACAAGCTGGCAACGGAGGCCGAGAAGACCTGGAAGAGGCTCCACGGTTACAAACTGATCGTGAAGGTCATCGAGGGCGTCAAATTCATAGATGGAGAGATGAAAGAGAGAGCTGCTTAGGAGCTTTTACTAGAGGATGCGCACATGCTCCCATCCACAACATTTGACAATATCTCTGCTGAAACTATTTCAAGGCAGTTAATCGCCAGGGACATTGGTTTAATATGCTTAATAAAACGCCCCAGGGCTGGAAAAAATAAGGTTCAATATCAGGGCCTGACCACTTTCTGAAATACGGAGTCCCGGTCTCCATATTGTTAAAGGGGTGGGTGTTCGTCAGGTTAGATTGTGCACTTCAATGTTCGCAGCCTGTTGAGGGCGGCTGCTATCTCGAAGCGGCGTGGCATGGCGTAATCCCCCCTCACGTGGGGGCTCAGGATGTCGAGGCCCTTTTCGTTGAAGTCTTTCTCCACCGCCTCCGCGATCTCAGACATGGTTCTTTTTCCATCGATGTATTTTCGCTTGCAGTAGTAGATGGCGTCGCCTATAGCCTTGGTCTGGCTTATGTCCACTATCTGCTCGACCTGCTGGAGGTAGATGAACGAGTGGCCGAAGGCTATGGTGTGGAGGCCCTTCGCCGATATGCGCGCCTCTTTCTTACCTTTGCTGGGGTCGATGCTTCCGGGGGAAGGCCTTCTGGGTGTCACTCGGCCGAAGCTTTCTCCCCCCTCGTAGGTCCTGTGGATGTACTGGCTCTCGGCGATCTCCTTCGCCTGCGCCGTCACGTCTCTCGGGGCGTATTCGTCCATCATGATTACCGTGTCGGCCACCTCGAAGTAGTCCCCTGCTCCCCCCATGACGAGGATCGTCGAGACTCCCATGTCCCCGTAAAGCTGGGCGACCTTGTCGATGAAGGGCGTGATGGGCTCTTTGTCTTTCACCACGAGCCGCTGCATGCGTCCATCGCGAATCATGAAGTTCGTCGCCGATGTGTCCTCGTCTATGAGGAGGACATTCGCGCCCACCTCGAGCGCCTCGATGATGTTGGCCGCCTGCGATGTGCTTCCGCTCGCGTCGGTCGAGGAGAACGTCCTCGTGTCCTGGCCGAAGGGGAGGTTGTTTATGAACGGGCTGATGTCGACCTTCTCGATGTTGCGGCCGTCCTCGGCCCTGATCTTGACGCTCGTGTAATCGGATATGACGAACTCGCGCCCGTCCGCCGGTATGTGGTTGTACACCCCCTTCTCCAGTGCGTTCAGGAGAGTGGACTTGCCGTGGTAGCCCCCGCCGACCACGAGGGTTATGCCCCGCTTGATTCCGAGGCCCCTGATCGGCCCGGAGTTGGGTAGGTCGAACTCGACCTCCAGTGAGGGGGGAGACTGGAAGGGGATGACCCGCCCGTCCCTCATCGGCCTATCGTCTATGCCGCTCACGCGGGGAAGGATGGAGCCGTTGGCTATGAAGGCGATCAGTCCCTTCCCGGCGAGGTTGTCCCGGACGTATTCGGCGTCTTCTATTGTCTCGACGAACCGCTCGATTTTGTCGCCGTTGAGGTTGGCGTAGATGAGCGAGCTCTCGACCAGCTCCGGCACCTCATCGAAGAGTATCGCCCTGGCCTGCCCGGACGTTATCGTCCTGCCGTGCGCGGGGAGGCCCACCGCGAAGCGGACCTCGATCCTGTCGTCGAAGATGACGACGGCCGACCGCTTCATCACCTCCTGGGACGGGGCGTCGATGGCCACCCTGCCGCTTCCGCCCGTCCCCCTGTGTCCCTTGCACACCTTCTTGATGGAGGCGTAGAAGCGCCGCGCCAGGTAGTCCTCAAGGGCGGTTTTTCTTGTGCTGTTGCCGAAGAGCTTCTCCGGGAAGCGGGCCGTCTCGTGCTTGATCCTGATGCACATCGCGCTGGGGGGAGCGAATGGGTCGGGCTGGACGTAATCAATATCGAGGGCGTACCTGTTGAAATCGTAGATGCCCTTGATGTCCTTGTAGGCTTTATAACCCCGCCCATCGATGCGGCGGAGCGTTCTCAGCAGTTCCTCTTTGTCTTTCATAATTAAATGGTATAGGAATTTGTTATGTTTTCAAAAGTAGCCGCACCCTTTAGTGGCTGTCAGATAACCCCACATTATATCATTGCGAGCGACCCCTTCAACGAGGCTCAGGACAAGCTCCGGAAGCGCGGCAATCTCGTTTTTATTCTGGGAATTTGAGATTGCTTCGTCACTTCGTTCCTCGCAATGACAATTGTCGAACAGCCTCTTTAGGGTGCGCCCCGAAAGCATTCGGGACGGCTACCACCATGCTCCGACGCAGTCGGAGCCACATAAATTTGCGAGCGTAGTGAGCTAATTTATCTCAATCTTTCTTCGGGGACTCTCCTCCCGAGCTTTTCTCCCCTTTCCCGTCTTTCTTTGTGTCCTTCTCTTTGGGCTTTGCCGCTTCCTTTTCCTTCTTCTCCCCCTCCTTGTAGCTGTTGCTGCGGTAATCGGTGGCGTAGAAGCCGGATCCCTTGAAGATGATTCCGCTACCTCCGCTGATAAGGCGCTTCACCTTTCCCCTGCACTTCGGGCACCTCTTGCGGGGAGGCGCTGTGATGGATTGAAACTCCTCGAAGACGTTACCGCATTTCCCGCATTCGTACTCGTACGTAGGCATTATGAAAGCCTCTTAGATGAAAAAACTATCTTTTGTGCCCGTTACTGACTGCACGGACGGATTAAAGCGGAGCCCTATTTGTTGATGAGGATCTACTTCTCGCAGGTGCTGCACGTATTCCCCGCTTCGGGCGCCGGAGCGGCGGCGCACGGCTCCTCACATGGAGCGAGCTCCAGGTAGATAAGCGTCCCCGTGACGCACCACAGGACGAACGGGATGGAAGTGATTGCCAGGTTTATTATTATGAGGAATACTCCCCATATCAATCCGCCCAGGGTGTATGCAGCGGAAAGCTCCGAAGTTGATGGCGCTGCCGAGAGGAGGCTACGTCCGGTAGACAGGGGGACCGCATTGAAGACATGCCCCGAGGCGGAGACCGTTGCGTTCATCCAGCCCGGCATGGAGGCGGCGATGTCGGCGTATTTCTCTTTCATAACGCCGAAGCTCACGTTTTCGTTGAGGCCGCAGATGGCGCCGAGAAAGCCGCAGATAAGGGCGAATAGAATTATCGCCACGACGAAGTAGCCGATGAAGCGTAGCGTGTTGTTCCTGAGGAAGTCGTTCAGCTCGCTGATGGGGTTCCACTTGTCCGTCATTATGATGGCGGGAAGAACGAGCGTACTTGCGATGAGGACGAGGAGGAAAACGACAGCGGCTGCGCTCAAGAGGAAAAGGGGGATCGCGAGGAAGGGCCAGATCAACTGACCGATGCCCGGGATGAGGCCGATGAGGTCGCATATTCCGTGGAGGACCAGGATGGCGACGATCACGCCCGCCAGCTTGAGGGGAGAGAGGATGAGCAGTTTGACCCTTGCCCTCGCCACGCTGAGCGCTTCCTTGATACCGATCCCCCTGTTTTCCCTGATCTCGATGATTGTTATCCGGGATATCGCGCCCCAGGTGATGAATATGATGAGGAACCAGACTATGGCGGCGACGGTCTGCGATAGCAGGTCTAGAACGCCGGGCGTGAATATCCCCATGCCTATCCTGCTTATAATCAGGTATGCCAGGCAGGCCGCGAGAAGGCCGCCAGCCTGCAGCAAGATCTTTTTCGGCTTCAGGGAAAGAGCGAAAACCCTGGATAACGGCTTAAGCTGTTCTAGTCCTACAGTCATTTGAAACCTCCGTTTCTGTTGTTAAAAACAGGATACAATTATCGCTTCTTCGATACGGTTGTCAACAGGAAAGAGAATCTTGGAGTTTCCCCGTTTTTTCAAAAAGTGCTTTTCTCATTGAAAAACATTTTTGCCATCAGAGAGAACTTCGAAAAATACAAATTTCCTTCTCCCCCTTGAGGGGGAGAGAGTATTTGGTAAATCGACGTTTTCCATTTGTTCCAATCTCCTACAGCTTCATGGCCAAGTTATTGCGCATATCGAGCTTTATAAAACGGGTAAAGTCCTGGAAAGAGAATCAGGCTACAGATTATCTTGAATTTACTCCCGCGTAATCTTAATCGCAATCGCTCGGTTTATTTATTAGGCTCGTATTTAGACCGGGCTGTGACGATTTCGACAACGATTAAGATTAAGATTATGAACGATAACCGTGAGCCTATATAATGAAAAAGGTGAAAATAGAAGCGTACTTTAAGAAGAGAAGGGAGATCGTTGAAAGGGCGCTCTCCCGCTGCCTGCCTGGCGACCGCTCGTCTGTTTCGAGGGCTATGCGTTACAGCGTTCTCTCCGGTGGAAAGAGGATACGGCCCATCCTGTGCCTGGCCTCCTGCGATGCCGTCGGCGGGGGGTGGAGGAAGGCCCTCGGCCCGGCCTGCTCGATAGAGCTTGTTCATACCTATTCGCTTATCCACGACGATCTTCCGTGCATGGACGATGACGACTTCCGCAGGGGCAAGCCGACCTGCCACAGGAAGTTCGGGGAGGCCGTAGCAGTCTTGGCGGGCGACGCACTGCTGGCCCACGCCTTCTCATTGATTTCCGGCTCCCGTTCTCTCTCCGATGAGATAGCCAGGAAGGCCGCGGCGGAGCTCTCAAAGGCGAGTGGGCCATCCTACCTGATCGCCGGCCAGGCCGCCGACCTCGCCGCCGAGGAGAAGCCTCTCAAGTCGGTGAAGGAGCTGGAGGGTATTCACATGAGGAAGACGGCTGCCCTCATAGCCGCTTCCGTAAAGATAGGCGCCCTCTGCGGGGGGGCATCGAAAGAGGACCTGCGAGCCATCGAGAGATACGGCTGGTCCGTGGGCCTCGCCTTCCAGGTCGTAGACGATCTCCTCGACGCGACGGGAAGCAAGAAAAAGCTTGGCAAGGCGGTCAGGAAGGATGCCGCTCTCGGCAAGGCCACTTATCCCGCCTTGCTTGGCATAGAGAAATCTAAGCAGATCGCGTTTTCATTGAGGGAAAGGGCTATCAATGCCCTTAAGGGGTTCGATAGAAAAGCAGACCCCCTCCGTCTCATAGCGGAGTACCTGACGACGCGCACCTCGTAAGAACGGTGAAGGGTTACGGTAACGATGCCCGTTTTCCGTCTGAAGCCTGATCCGCCTCAGGAGGCCGTCTTTCGGTAACGTCTGTCGTGTTAAGGTCAAATACGTGACCGTTTGACGTAACCGATACGGGCTTCGTTACCCTAGCAGTAACCTGACTGCGTCTATCTCTAGAAAGACAAGATAGCTGTATGTCAGACAATGTCGTGAATATCAGACTTATCCCTGTAGCTATACGAACAGGGGGACGAGCTTGTGCTGGTTGACGTCCACAAGGCCCCTGTCGGTGAGTTTGAGCCTGGGGATGACGGGGAGGGCGAGGAACGATAGCATCATGAACGGGTCCTTGACCTTGCATCCCAGGTCATGCGCTACGCCGATTATCATATCGAGCTCCGTTTTTACCTCATCAACTCTCTTCTCGCTCATGAGGCCCGCTATAGGGAGCTCCAGCCTCCCGACCCAGTTCCCGTCATGGATGGCTGTGAACCCCCCCTGCATCTTCCGTATCTTGACGATTGCCTCCATGATGTCGGCGTCGTTCGTTCCGACGGCTATTATGTTGTGGGAGTCGTGGGCGACGGACGAGGCGAGCGCCCCCTTCTTGAGGCCGAACCCCTTCACGAGGCCGATGCCGATATTGGTGGAGGCGTGATGCCTCTCGACGACGACGAGCTTGAGGATGTCGCGCCTGGTGTCGGGGACGACTTTACCGTTCTCAACCTTGGGCTTGAAGATGGACTGCTTTGTAATGAGCTGGCCGGGGATGATGTCGATGACTCGGCACCGCTTTCCCCGGTCCTTGATTACGAACATTGAAGGCTTTAGCCACTGGATATTGATGGACCCCCTCAGGACACCCTTCCTGGGGCCGGAGATCGTGCCGGGGAGCATGGCGCCGTCGCGGGCAACGAGCTTCCCTCTCTTGAACGTCATCGTGACGTTGAAATTTTTAAGGCTGTCAAATATGGCTATGTCCGCGGTGTAGCCCGGGGCGATCGCGCCGATGTTACCGAGGCCGAAGTATTCAGCGGTATTGATTGTGGCCATCCTGATCGCCGTGATCGGGTCGAGACCGAGCGAGACGGCGCGCTTCAGGATGTAGTTCATGTGTCCCTCGTTGACGAGGTCCTGGGGATGGCGGTCGTCCGTGCAGAATAAGCAGCGCCGCTCGTTTTCGGGCGTGACGATGGGGAGGAGCGCTTCCATGTCGCGGGCGAGGCCTCCCTCCCTGATCATGATGGTCATCCCGAGGCGGAGCTTCTCGCGCGCTTCGTCTGCCGTCGTGCATTCGTGGTCCGACCGGATGCCCGCGGCTATGTAGGCGTTGAGGTCCTTCCCGGAGAGGCGTGGGGCGTGGCCGTCTATCTTCTTGTCCGCGGCGAGGCGTATCTTGTCCAGTATGTCGGGGTTCCCGCGCAACAGGCCCGGGAAGTCCATTACCTCCGCGAGGCCCAGTATCCATTCCTGCTGGAAGTAGGGGAAGAGGTCCGCGGCGCGAAGGTCGGCTCCCGATGTCTCGAAGCCGGTGGCCGGGACGCACGACGACAGCATGATGAAGACGCTCAGCGGGTTGTACTTGCTCGCCTTGAGCATGTAGTTTATGCCGTCCAGGCCCATGACGTTTGCTATCTCGTGGGGATCTATGACGATCGAGGTCGTCCCCAGCGGCACGACAGCCCTCGCGAAGTCCGGTATCGTGACCATGGAACTCTCGACGTGGAGGTGGCCGTCTATAAAGCCGGGGGCGGCGTACCGCCCCTTGAGGTCGATCTCCTGTTTGCCGCTGTACTTGCCGATCCCAACGACCGCATCGCCGTTGATCGCTATGTCGCACACGTAGCACTCGCTGGAGAAGACGTTTATCAGCTTCGCCCTCTTCAGGACCAGGTCCGCCTTCTTTAGCCCCCGGGCGACTTTTATCTGCTCTGCCAATGATTTCACGATTTTATACCCTCTTTAAGGCTCCTGTAAAATAGTAACTGCTTTTATATCAATTGGTTAAACACCAAATTGTTTTCAATTTCCCTCACAATTTTCTTGACTTAATGAGTGGCATATTTTACTATATCACCTTGCAGTTCA
>JAVCDC010000090.1 GCA_030765135.1 Candidatus Tritonobacter lacicola
TGCCTGTGGTAGCTTTCTCTCTCCTTCTACCACTAAAAAAATCCTTCCTAATTCTCCTGCCACCCATCTCCTGTGTTGCTTCCGCCAATTGATTAAAGCAAATTGCTATTTTGCAGGAGCCTTAGGAAAAAGAATAACAAAATAATATCCACGAATGACACGAATTTACACGAATTAAAATAACCGCAGAGACGCAGAGGACGCGGAGAGGACGACGGTTAAAGGTGAAAAGTAGAAAGTTGAAAGAGAAGATAAAAGGAAAAAGAATTAGCGCCTGAACTAACTCTCTGCTAAGGCAGGCAAGGAATTACCTGAGAATAATAAGATCGGGCATTGGACATCTTTGCGATCTCTGCGCCTTTGCGGTTCAAAAACTAACCGGTAATATTATCTTACAATTGCGATATCCGGTGAGCTCGATTACAAAGTGCGGAGGCGGAGCTGGCCGCAGGCGGCCTCGATATCGGCGCCCCGCTGTCTCCGCAGCGTCACCTTCACGCCGTTCTCTCGAAGGATAGAGCGGAACCTGTGCGCGGCCTCCCGGCGTGAAGGGCGGAACCCCTCGATGGGGACCTCGCCCACCTTTATCAGGTTGACCTTGCAGTCGAAGCCGTCGAGGAGGGAGGCAAGCTTCCGTGCCAGGGCGGGGGAGTCGTTGATGCCGTCGAGGAGCGCGTACTCGAAGGTCACCACCCTCTTCGTCACCGCGTAATACTTCCTGCACGCCCCGAGCAGCTTTTTAACCGGGTACCGCCTGTTGACCGGGACAAGCCTGTCTCTGAGTTCGTCAACCGGGGCGTGGAGAGAGACGGAGAGCTCGGCACGCACACCGGACTTCAGCAGCCTCCCGATCCCGTCAACGAGGCCGCACGTCGAGATCGTTATCCTCCTGGCACCTATGCCGAACCCCTTAGGGTCGTTCAGGACTGTGACGGCCCGGATGACGTTCTCCAGGTTGTCAAGGGGCTCGCCTATACCCATGAAGACGATATGCGTGACGGCTATCCCCTCCCTCTTCACGGCAACCACCTGGTCGAGCAACTCTCCCTGGCCGAGGTTCCTCGTGAAGCCGCCCATGCCGCTGGCACAGAACGGGCAGCCGAACCGGCAGCCGACCTGGGACGAGAGGCAGACAGTCTTTCTCCCCGCAACCGGTATGAGGACCGTCTCGATAGTGTTGCCGTCCGCCAGCTTCAGGAGATATTTCAGTGTGCCGTCACCGCTCAGTCTCTCGCGGACCTTCTCGAGGGTATCGACGGCATACCTCTCACCCAAAGAGGCGCGCAGGTCCGCGGGAAGGTCTGACATATCATCAAAACTACCAACCGCCCCGGCGTAGAGCCAGTGATACACCTGCCCGGCCCGGTAGGCCGGCATGCCGAACTCCTCCACGGCTTCCCGCAGCTCGTCCCCGGACAAATCCTTGATGCTTGCCGCCTTCAATTTATAAGATAAATTAGCTCGCTACGCTCGCAAATTTATGTGGCTCCCCCGTCCCCGGTAAGACCGGGGACGGGGCTGACCGAGACTGCATCGGAGCATTGTGGTAGCCGTCCCGAATGCTTTCGGGACGCCCACCTAGGCGGGCGGCTACCTTTGAAAACATAACAAATTCCTATACCATCAAGATAATTATTATCCGGCTCATCCTGTTATCCAGTCTAATATTCAGAAAAAACGAGGTCTATATATTACTGTGGAAACTCCCGGCACTCTACAATATTGACAAACGGGTCGCCGCCCTGAGAATATACGCAGTGAAAATGTTAAGGAAATAAAAATATCATGTGGGACAAGATCGTAAAGCTCATCGGGGATAAAGATACTTTCGTCATCACCTCGCACATCAAGGCGGACGGCGACGCGATAGGCTCGGAGATAGGGCTCTACCGCTTCCTCAAGAAGCTGGGAAAAAACGTATCGATCATCAACTCGAGCCCTTCCTCCGGCATATTCAATTTTCTCATGGACGGCGTGGACTTCAAAGTCTTCGATCCCGAAAGGGACATGGACACCATAAAGGCCGCGGATGCCGCCTTCATACTGGACCTGAACGACCTCGAGAGGGCCGGGGACGTGGGCAGGCACATCGTTGAAGCGGGTATCCCGATAATAGTCATAGACCACCACCAGACGGGTGTGACATTCGGCGACATCAAGGTCGCCGACAAGAACGCATGCTCCACCGGCCAGCTCATCTACGACCTCATAAAAGCCTGCGGGGGAAAGATCGACAGGGAGATAGCGGAGGCGCTCTACGTCGCCATCGTCACCGACACGGGCATGTTCAACTTCCCCGTGACGGACCCGAAGGCCCACATCGTCGCGGCCGATCTGCTGAGCAAGGGCGTGAAGCCGTTCATGGTCCACAGGAAACTCAACCTGATGCACTCGTGGGAATACCTGTGGCTCACGGGCATCTCCCTCTTCGAGTGCCGCAGCGCGCACGGAGGCAGAATAGCCTACACGTCGATAACTCACGACATATTCAAGAGATACAAGCCCCTCGTCGAGGAGCTAATCCTCATGCCCCAGTACCTGATGGCAATCAAGGACGTTGAGGTCGGCATCCTCTTCCTCGAGGAGTCTCCCGGCAGGGTGCACGTGGAGCTCAGGGCCACGGGAGCCATGGACGTGGGGGAGATCGCCAAGCTGCTGGGCGGAGGCGGGCACACCAGCGCGGCCGGCGCAGTGATAGAGGGCCGGCTCGACGAGATCGAGAGCATCGTCATCAACTACGCCATAGCCTGCGCCGGCGCGGTCGACTTCGAGTCGATCACGCCCAGGGACAGGAAAAAGATGTTCGAGAAATATTGAAATACATAATCCAATCTGTATAATAGTGCTGCAAATTTAAGCCGGGAGGAGAGCAACATGACGGAAATCGATAAAGAATTACTGGATATACTGGCATGCCCCATCGGCAAGGCCGACCTCAAGCTCGAGGGTGATTTTCTAGTCTGCACGAGATGCGGGGCCAGGTACCCCATAAAAGACGGTATTCCGGTTCTCCTGATTGACGAGGCCGTTCTCCCGGAGGGCGTGAGCTCGGTCGAGGAGCTGGAGTGCTGGAAGGAGCGCGAAAAAGGGAACTAATGAAAAAGAAAACTACCGGGAAAAAGACAGGGAAACCCGTAAAAACCGCCAAAAAGACGGCAAAAAAGCCGGTCCGCAAAAAGGCGGCCACGAAGGTCCGGAAAAAGGCCGCGAAGCCCTCCAGTAAAAAGCTCCCCAAGAAGAATCTGAATTACTTCAGGGACAAGCTCCTCCTTCTCAGGGTATCCATCACGGAGAACATGAACCATTTCCAGAAGACAGCCCTCTACCATTCCCAGAAGGACTCATCCGGAGACCTTTCAGGTTACGGAATCCACCAGGCCGATTCGGCAACCGATGCGTTCGACATAGACTTCTCTCTCGGCCTTGCCACGAGCAGCCAGGAGATACTTCACGAGATCGACGAGGCCCTGGAGAGGATAGATAACGGCACATACGGCTTCTCCGAGCTCAGCGGCAAGTTCATCGGGAAAAAGCGGCTGAACGCCGTTCCCCACGCCCGTTTTACAAAGGACGAGCAGGAAGTGTTCGAGAGGAAAAAACGGGCGGGATTCTGACGGGTATTTTACCGCACAAAAAAAGGGGAGCGCCCGTGCGCTCCCCTTTTTTATAAAGAAATGTTTCAGCCCTTTTTCAGGATCGGCAGGCCCGTCCTCTTGTTTTCGGACACGATGTAGCCGGCGGGAAGTGCATCTATCGCCTCCGGTCGAACATCACCCGCAAAGTAGTAAATCCTCTGCTTTCTTCCACCCTTCAGAGTAACCTCTTTGGAGTGAAGATAGTACTTCTTCCCAGACTTTTTACTGATAGCCTCAAATGCCATAGCGCCCTCCTTTTGCTGAATCCTGTACAAGGATCGGGTTAAAGTTTCTAGGTAATTTAACAGTAATGGGGAAAAAATCTCAAGGTTTTTTATACTGTTGCCGGCTTCCGGACCCCGCGATGTATTTCCGCACGTAATCGATGACGCCCTCCCTTGTCGTATAAGCCGCTTTAAAACCGATCTTCTCACGCGCCAGGGTGACGTCCGCCTGTGTGAAATCCTGGTAGAAATCGTACGGGTTGTCGAAGCAGTCCGGCTCGAGATCGGTACCGAGGGCCTCGTTGATATAGGCTATCAGCTCGTTGAACGAGGTGGTCGTCCCCGTCCCGACGTTCACTATCGTGCTTGCCGCGGCGGCCATGGCGCCGACAGTCGCCGAGACGACGTCCTTGACGTATATGAAGTCCCGCTTCTGCTCCCCCCACTTGAATATCCTCGGCCTCTTCCCCGCCATCATCTGCAGGGTGAGCTTGTAGGTCATGCTGGCGGGGTCGCCCTTGAAGCTCTCGCGGGGGCCGAAGACGTTGAAGTAACGCAGTCCCACGAGCTTCATCCGGCCGAAGAGCGGCCGGGCAATCTTCTCCATCTCGAGCTTGCTCTGGCCGTACACGTTGTTGGGGCGGCACTCATCATCCTCCCTCATGGGCCTCGCCATGCTCCCGTACACGGCGGCCGACGATGCCCAGACAATTTTCGCGCCCTTCTCCGCGGCCAGCTCCAGCACGTTCCTGAAGCCCTCGACGTTGTCGTGCATCATCTTCTCCTCGTCCAGGACCGTGGTGTCCGTGATCGAGGCCAGATGAAAGACAGCGTCCACCGGCCTACCGCCGAAGGCCGCCAGCCACTCCCTCCGGGCCACGTCGTGCTGCATGAACTCTCCCTTAAAGCCCTCGAGATTCTTCAGGTTCGAGCCCCTGAGGTCGTCGATGACGTATATGACCGCCTCCGGCCACCTGTCCTGGAGCTCGAGGGCAAGGTTCGAGCCTATGAATCCGCCCCCCCCCGTCACGATGATGTTCTGTAACTTATCCATATGTATAGGGAGCACCCTATCATACAGGTGAAGGGGAGGGCAACATGCCAAACAGGGAATATCAGGGAATACTTCCCTGATATTCCCTCAGAAATCTGGTTGACCAAAACCGTAATCATGTTTATTATTTATTGAGATTGAGACTAAATCTCAATAAATTAGCTCACTGCCGGAAGGCAGACGTTCGCAAATTTATTAATATGAAAACTGAGCAGGATATTTTTCTGGCCTACCTGAAGTCCAGAGGACTGAATTTAACTGCCGAGCGCAGCAAGATACTGCAGACGGTATTCTCGTTTCACCGGCATTTCGATCTCGATGACCTCTACGACGAGATCCGGAGGCACAAGGCGCGTGTCTCCCGCGCGACGATCTACCGGACCATCCCCCTCTTGATGGAAAGCGGCCTGATCAGGGAGGTGTTCCGCTGCATGGACCGCCCCCACTACGAGCACATTTACGGCCACGACCACCACGATCACATGATCTGTTTGGGTTGCGGGAAAGTGCTGGAGTTCAAGGACGAGAGGATCGAGAAACTGCAGAACGAGGTGTGCGCTGAATTCGGCTTTGAATCCGTTGAGCACAGGCTCGGGATCAGGGGTTACTGCAGGGAATGCCGGGAGGGACAGGTCAAACGCCGCGGAGCGGCCGGGACATGAGGAGCAAGGTGCTATGAGTAAAACACGAAAGAGACTGGCGGACATGGCGGATGGAGAGGTCGGCGTCATCGCCGGGCTCGACGGCGGACGCGGGATGGTAACACGCCTTCACGCCATGGGTGTCAGGCCCGGCAAAAGGATAAGGAAGATAAGCCGCCAGCCGCTGAGGGGGCCCGTCGCTTTCGAGATTGACAACTTCTGCGTGGCCATAGGCCACGGCATGGCCGGGAGGGTCATAGTGAACTGCCGTTCCGGCCGCAGAGCCCCGACGAAGTCGGAGATTTAATAAATTTGCGAACGCCCGCCGGCAGGCGGGCGGGGAGTGAGTAAATTTATATGAACAGCATCGTATTGATGGGCAACCCCAACGTGGGAAAGAGCGTGGTATTTTACCGCCTGACCGGCGTCCACGTCATAGCTTCCAACTACCCGGGGACCACTGTTGCCTACACCAAGGGTTATATGCAGATCCCTGGGGACATCGACGGCCTGGAGATGTCGCCTTTTGCGCCCGGCGAGAAAGTGGAGATAATCGACGCACCCGGGACCTACACGCTGGAGCCGACCTCAAAGGCGGAGGAGGTCGCCGTTGAGATGCTCAAGTCGGCCGGCATGATCATCAATATTATCGACTCGACAAACCTGGAGAGAAACCTCTACCTGACGATGCAGCTGCTCGAGACCGGCGTGCCGATGATGATCGCCCTCAACCTGTGGGACGAGACGAAACACAGGGGAGTCTCCATCGACGTCGACAAGCTAGAGGCCCTCCTGGGCGTGCCGGTGGTCCCCACCGTCGCCGTCACGGGAGAGGGGATACGCGAGCTCCTCTCCAGGATTCCCAACGCCGCTCCCGGTAAGAGGAGGGTGAGGTTCGCAGCCCAGCGGTGGGCCGAAATCGGCACCCTTATCAGGGAGGCACAGACCCTCACCCATCACCACCACACCCTCATCGAGAGGCTCGAGGACCTCAGCGTCAGGCCCGTCTCGGGCCTTGCCATCGCCGGTGCCGTCATCTACCTCTACTTCAAGGCGGTGAGGTGGATAGGGGAGGGGTTGATCGGCTACGTCATGGAGCCGTTCTTCGAGAACATATACGCGCCGCTTCTGGACAAACTATCCGCCGTTCTGCATCCGGGCAGCATGATTCACGGGATACTGATCGGGAACCTCGTGGATGGTAAGATCGATTTCGTCGAGTCGTTCGGCATGCTTTCAACGGGCATCTTCGTCCCGGTGGCGATGGTCCTTCCCTACATCTTCGCCTTCTACCTCCTCCTGAGCTTCCTGGAGGACTTCGGCTATCTCCCGCGCCTGGCGGTCCTCCTCGACACGCTCCTTCACAGGATCGGGCTCCACGGCTACGCGATAATACCCAACATGCTGGGCCTGGGCTGCAACGTCCCGGCGATAATGGCGACTAGGATACTGGAGAGCCGGAGGGAGCGGTTCATAGCCTGCACCCTGATTTCGATAGGCGTCCCCTGCGCCGCGCTCCAGGCTATGATCTTCGGCCTGGTGGGGGAGCGGGGCGGGCAGTACGTCGCCGTGATATACGCCACGATGTTTATGACCTGGCTCATACTGGGCCTCGTGCTGAACCAGGTGATGAAGGGATTCAGCCCGGAGCTCATTCTCGAAATCCCCTCCTACCGCGTCCCCAATCTCCCCATCCTTATGAAGAAGGTGTGGGCCCGGGTCCGCGGCTTCCTGCGGGAGGCGCTGCCGGTGATACTTGCGGGCGTATTCGTCGTGAACATACTGTACTCGCTGGGCCTATTCGGCATCCTGGCGGGCTTCACCGCCCCGGTGATGGAGAAGCTGCTCGGCCTGCCCAGAGACGCCATCGCGCCAATTCTTATAGGGTTCCTCAGGAAAGACATGGCCCTGGGGATGCTGGAGACGCTTGACACACCGCTATCGGTGAAGCAGCTGGTCGTAGCCTCAACCGTCCTTGCCATGTTCTTCCCGTGTATCGCCACCTTCACCGTCCTCCTGAGGGAGCTGGGAGTTAAAGACATGCTGAAGGCCACGCTCATCATGGTCACCGTCTCGCTCGCCGCCGGCTCGATCCTGAACCTGATACTGTAAGGCGGACCCGTTCCCGGCAAAGCCCTGAAAGGACGTTCCACGTGCTGCGGAGGAAGGAAATTGCATTTCCAAACCATATTATGTAGTATGTGAGTACTAACCTTCCGGCCGTTAACGGGGGCAGGTTTACCTTATGAAAGCCAGGCTAAAGGTCGCGTCCATCTCCATAGCCGTCAACGTCCTTCTCGTCGTCATAAAGGTCGTCCTCGCGGCCATAACCGGCAGCGTCGCCCTCCTGGCGGACGCCTACCACTCGGCGTCCGACATAGGCGTCTCCCTCCTAGTCATGCTGAGCCTGGTCATAACCAAAAAGAAGGAGCGTCACCTGGCGTATATCGAGGGGGCGGTGTCCCTCGTGATAGCCTTCCTGATATTCGGCGCGGCACTGGGCATATTCATCAAGGCGAAGGACCTGCGCCAGAGCGACATCAGGAACATACCGATCGCGCTGGGCGGCATCTTTATCTGCATAATCATCTCCCACGCTATCTCCGCCTACAAGGTCAGGGAGGGGACGAGGCTCTCATCTCTCAGCCTCCGGGCCGACGGCTTCCATTCAAGGATGGACATGCTCTCCTCGATAGCCGTCATGGTCGTTCTCTTCGGGCAGATGATCGGCATACCTCTGGACAGACTGGCCGCGATAGTCATCTGCCTCCTGATCGCCTGGGTTGGCGTCGAAGTGTTACTGAACGCCTTCAAGCGCATAACCGAGGAAGGCCAGATGGAGCTTGAGACCGTGGGGCAGATTCTGAGGTCGGGGGCCTTGCTGGAAAACACGGCTGCCGATGGGGGAATGACCACGGCCATGCGGCTAATATCGTACTCGGGGGGCACCATCCTCGGATTCATCCTCTTTTTAAAGAGAAACATCCGGAAGCTTGGGGCGGCTGCCGCTGCCGCAATCATCCTTTTATACGCCGCCTCCGGGATATACCGTATACAGCCCGACGAGAGGGGGGTCATCCTCAGGTTCGGCAAGCCGGTCAAGATCGATATTCCACCGGGCCCCGGCTACCGCTGGCCCGGGCCGTTCGAGAGACTTCTAAAGGTACGGAGGGACGTCGTCAGGAGGACCGAGGTCGGCTTCCGCACAAAGGCCGACGTCGGGACCATGCCCGTCGAGAAAGAGTACCTGTGGGAGGCGACCCATGTCAGCGGCCTGTACACGAAAAAGCCCGACGAGGCATTGATGCTTACGGGCGACACTAACATTATCGATATAAACTTGGTCGTACAGTACAGGATAAAGGACATGGGGCAGTTCCTCTTCAACATCACCAGGCCCGACGCGCTCGTCAGGAACATGGCCGAGGCCTCGATCCGCGAGATCATCGGCCGGGAACGGATAGACGACGTACTGACAAAGGACCGCCGGCTTATAGAGTCAAAGCTGGTCGACTCGCTGCAAAAGCGCCTCGAAGGGGCGGCCTCCGGCATCGAGGTAGAGGCGGTCATGCTGCAGGACGTCCATCCCCCCGTGGAGGTGGTGGCCGCGTTCAGGGAGGTGGCGAGCGCCAAGGAGGACAAGCAGACCTTCATAAACGAGGCTTACGGCTACAGGAGCGAGCAGCTCCCGAAGGCCCGGGGCGAGTCGGAGAAGATGATCTTGAACGCGAAGGCATACAGTACCGAAAAGGTGGACATGGCGCACGGAGATGCCGACAGGTTCCTGGAAAGGCTCGGGGAATACAATGGCTCTGAGAGGATAACGGAGCTGCGAATGTACCTCGAGACAATGGAGAAGGTCCTGCCGGGCGTGAATAAATACATCGTCAATCCCAGGAGTGTTTCATCGAAGCACGATATATGGTTCTTCGGGCCCGGGAGGAAGATCTACTATCCCGGCGCAGAGGAGTACTGAAGATACGGAAGGAGACAATATCAATGAAGAAGCTCATCCTTACACTCGCAATCATTGCCGTAGTTGTTGTCGCTCTCGGCGACATGTTCTTCATAGTCGACGAGACGAAACTGGCCATCGTGACAAGGTTCGGCGACCCGGTACGGGTCATCAAGGATCCGTGGTTCTACTGGAAGTGGCCGTACCCGGTCGAGACGGTCCTCTTTTTCGAGAAGAGGATGATGGCTTACGACGGCAGGCCGTCGGAGTTCCTCACCCAGGATAAGAAAAACATCGTCGCCAACACCTTCACGTGCTGGAAGATAGAGGACCCGGTGAAGTTTCTCCAGACCGTGCGGACCATCGAGGGGGCGGAGGTGCGGATAAACGACATCGTTTCTTCCGAGGTGGGCGCGGCGCTCGGCAAGATCAAGCTGACGAACCTCATATCGGTAAATCCGGAAGAGATCAGGCTCGGCGAGATAATGGACGATGTGACCGCGAGGTGCAGGAAGATGGGAGCGGCGAACTACGGCATTTACGTCGAGAGCATCTCAATGAAAAGGGTGAATTTCCCCGAGCAGAACAAGCCCAGCGTCTTCAACCGCATGCGCGCCGAGAGAGAGGAGATAGCGAAGAAGTACCGGGCCGAGGGAGCCGAGATGGGCACGAAGATCCGCGCGGCCGCGGACACCAACAAGAAAACGATTCTCTCCGAGGCCTACCGTGACAGCGAGAAGATAAAGGGGGAGGGAGACCGCGAGGCGATGCGCATCTACGCCGAAGCGTACAAGCAGGACCCGGAGTTCTACAGGCTGGTCAGGACGCTCGAAGCGTACAGGAAGTTCCTGGACGAGAACACTACCGTTATCCTCTCGTCGGACTCCGAGCTCCTCGAGCTGCTCAGCAGGGAGAATCTGAAAAAGGCAAAGTGAAAAGAATCATTCAAATTACCGTCGCGGTTTTCGTCACCATCTATCTCCTGAGCGGCATCTACGTCGTCCGCTCGGAGTACGGTGAGAGGGGCGTCGTGCGCCGGTTCGGCAAGGTCGTCAACGACCGGGTGGAGCCGGGCATACACTACCACTGGCCCTTCCCGATCGAGCGCGTCGATAAGCCCAACGTGACTGAGATCAGGAGGATGAGCATCGGCTACAAGCTCAAGGACAGCGTTCGCGGCATCGCCCCCTCGCCCGAGGAGACCCAGTTCCTGACGGGAGACGAGAACATCATCAACGTCAGGATGCTCGTTCAATATATCGTGAAGGAGCCCGGCGCCTTCCTCTTCAACTTCGTCGACCCCCACTGGATAGTGAGGAAGGAGGGCGAGGCGGCCCTCACCAGGGTCGTGGGCTCAACGGGAGTTGACAGCGTCCTGACGACCGAGAAGCACGTCGTACAGGACAGGGTGAGGAAGGCCATCCAGAAGGCGCTCGACATGTACGGCTGCGGCATAGACATACAGAGCGCCCAGCTACAGGAGGTCTCGCCCCCGGCGGAGGTCGCCTTCGCGTTCAAGGAGGTTGCCAGCGCCAGGGAGGACAAGGACAAGATAGTCAACGAGGCAAGGGGCTACACGAACAACCTCATCCCGAACGCCAGGGGGCAGGCGGAGAAGATGACCATGGAGGCGAAGGCCTACAGGGTCGAGAGGATAAACATGGCTAAGGGTGACAGTGCCAGGTTCCTCTCGATGCTGGCGGAGTACCGCAACGCGAAAGACCTCACCTCGACCAGGCTCTACATAGAGGCGATGGAGGAGATACTTCCCCGCCTCAAGAAATACGTGGTCGACGAGAGGGCCAACAGGGGGCTCGACCTCAAGTTCATAGAGATGGACTGAAGAGGCGGGTACTGGTTGCTGGACTTGCTGCTCTCCTTTTGAAATTCCACGAGAAACAAGCAACAAGAAACCAAGAACTGCTTTAAGGGTTTCTGGTAAAAAATGATTTCAAATAAATTTGCGAGCGTAGCGAGCTAATTTATCCGGCGGGGGAGCACTGCCTTTTCAGAAGGTCAGCGTGTCTCCCGTTACCAGGGGGACGAATTTTTTTCCGAAGGCCTGGTACAGGAGGGCGCTCGCCCCTGGTCCCGTGCAGTGGCAGGCAGCCACGGTTTCCGGCGAGTACGCGATAAGCGACTCTACCGTCTTACTTATCCTCTCCTCCCCCGCCCTCAGGAGGTGAAGCCCTCCCGCGATAGCCCGGATCTTCTTTCGCGGGAAAAGGGCCGAGACGCGGTCCAGGGTGTTGATCAGGCCGGAGTGGCAGCACCCGAGGAAAACGAAGAGGTCTTGCCCCCTGGTCACCACGAGGGCCTGGTCGTCCCTGATCCAATCCTGAACAAGTTTGCCGGCCCTCCGGACCACCAGCTTCCCGTCCGGCTTCTCGAAGGGCATTCTTCTAGGTATCGCCCCGCTCGCGTAGACGTTTTTCAGGACCTCCGCCGGCCCCCTGTTGAGCCGGAAACGGGCCCCCAGCCTCTCGACCTCTCCCCTGCTCCAAGGAGGCCCCGTCTCCCTCAGCCGCCCGCCACCTTCCCTCGCGTACCGCACCCTGAAGATGCCGGGGTGTGCGTGTACATCGACCGGCCCGCTCGCGGCGACGACGTCCGGGAGACCTCCGGTGTGGTCATAGTGGCCGTGGCTGAGGACAACGGCGTCAAACCTTCCCGGGTCGACACCGAGCTTCCCGGCGTTCTCCCTCACCAGGCCCGTCTGCCCCGTGTCGAAGAGGACGTTTCCCTCCTCCGTCCGGATGTGGAAGGAGAGCCCGTGCTCCGTCGTTAATCCGTGCCTTCTTACCGTGTCGTCGATAAGGACCGTGATCTTTATCATTTTTTATTTTACGGCTGCTATGGCCACGAAAGCGCCTCTTCCACACCCTTTATCCGGGGATTCCACTTCGGTTATACTATCAGGGTCTTGAAAGATGCACTGACGGCAGTCCACCGGGGATAATCCCTCTTTCTCCAGGATAGAGACCAATTCATCCGGCGAAAGGAATTTAACCCTTTGGTAAAAGCGGCTCATTCTTTTTCGGGCTTGGTATTTCCTCCCCAGTAAGCTTTCCCTGTCTATTATTCCGATTATCAGTCTCCCTTCCTTCTTTAGGATCCTCGCTGCCTCCCGGATAATTATCGTGGGCTTCTCGGTAAAGCACAGGAGGGTTACCATGAGAACGTAATCGAAAATGCCCTCGTGAAAAGGGAGATCCTCTCCTCTGGCCATAACCACTTTGGTGCCCCTTTCTCTTGCCAGGAGGAGCATGTTAAGGGAGATATCCACTCCCAATGGTATTTTGAGATATCCCGCGAACCTAGCCGTTCCTACGCCGATCTCTATGCCAAATCCGTTTTCCGGAAGGAGACCTCTAACAACATCGAGCTCCGAGAGATATGCGGGGAGATGTCTCTCGAACCATTCATCGTAGTTATCTGCGTGGGTATGGAATTCCTCGCCAATCATTATGACTGATTTTATTAGACCTCTTTCATGCTCCGCAGATCCCGCCTGGGGTCGATATCGTCGATGGAGATGCTCCTCAGCTCGATGCCGCATTCGCCTGCCTTTTCCTGCATGAGCCCTATCGTCCTCCTGTATGCCACGAGCATGCCCTCCAGGAACGGCTCCTCCGAGCTTCCCCTGTGCGTTCTCAGCTCCTCCTTGACCGAAAAGGCCCTTTCCTTGATTGCTTTCCCGACCTCTCCCATGAACCTGTTCAAAGAATCACTCATCCCTCCCCTCCCTTTCCTATGCCGATACTGTTTAACTTGATCCGTACAATCCGCTGTTTTAAATCTTGTTATCTTATATTCTGTCGATGGCGTTCTTCAGGTCGGCGGTTATGTCCTCCGGGTCCTCTATGCCGACAGAGAGCCTCACGAGGCCGTCGGTAATCCCCAGCGCCAGCCGCTCCTCCCGGCTCACGTCGGAGTAAGAGAGGCTGGCCGGGTTTGTGATGAGGCTCTCAACTCCGCCGAGGCTCGGCGCGATCTTGCAGAGCTTCAGCCCGTCCAGGAACCTGTAGACCCCCTCGATGTCCGTGTCCATCTCGAACGTGACGACGCCCCCGAAGCCCTTCATCTGCCGCGCCGCAGGAGCGTGGTCCCGGTGGCTCTCCAGGCCCGGGTAGTAGACGCGCTTGATGTGGGGGCAGGTCGACAGGAAGCGGGCCACCGCCATGCCGTTCGAATTGTGCCGCTCCATCCTGAGGCCGAAGGTCTTTATCCCGCGAAGAAGCAGGTATGCGGCGTGAGGCTCGATAATCCCACCGACCGTCCCCTGGTAGTCCCGCACCTTTTTCACGGCCTCCTTGCCGCCCAGCACGGCGCCGGCGAGAAGATCGTTGTGGCCCCCGAGGTACTTCGTCGCGCTGTGAATGACGATGTCGGCGCCCCAGTCGGCGGGGTGCTGGTTGTAGGGGGTCCCGAAAGTCGAGTCGATTATCAGGAGCAGGCCGTGCCTTTCCTTTATCTCACGCAGCTTTTCGAAATCCGCTATGTTAAGGTACGGGTTCGTTGGCGACTCGGAATAAAGGATCTTGGTCTTCCCGCTGACCGCCTCCTCCATGGCCGCGTAGTCTCCCATTGGGACTACCGAGCAGCCGATCCCGAACCGGGGCAAAACGTTGGAGCAGAAGTGGAGTGTCTTCTTGTACGCGTCATCGACGGTGACCATGTGGTCGCCCGACGAGAGGAACGCGAGGAGCGTGGAGCTGACGGCGCTCATGCCGGAGTCGAAGAGGAGGCAGTCCTCCGTCCCCTCGAGCTCCGCCAGTTTCTCCTCCGCCACCCTCTGTGTCGGGTTCCCGTAACGGGCGTATTCGTACCGTTCCCTCGCGCCCGAGGCGAACTTCCTGATCTCCTCGCTGTTCTTGAAGACGTAGGTCGAGGTCTGGAATATGGGAGTCGTGAGGGAGTCGGCCCACTCGCCGAACTTCTCGCCCCCGTGGACTGCGGTGGTTACTTTATTCATTATCTTTTTCTTCATGCTGTCTTTCCTTTCGCGGATCATCCAGTCATCACCCTCGTAAAATAACATAATATTGCTTCCCTTTCTCCGCTATCCTCTCCACCTTGCCGGAGCGGGTCAGTTGCCCCAGGTACTTGATGATCTCGTTCTTGTGGAGGCCGAGCGTTGCCGAAAGGTCCTCGAGCGTCGCGGGGCGCCGCCCGAGATAGTCGATAATTAATTCGCTAACGTCCGATTTCAACGCTTCTCTCTTATTTCCCTTGAATTCTCCGATAACATCCACCGGGATGCCCTGAAGGAGGCCTTTCAGGATGCGGCCGGCACGATTGAGATCGTCTTCGCCAAGCGCCAGTGCTTCAGACGATGCCGGCGGCCTCTCGACCGTGTTGAGCTGGACCAGCTCCGGCCCGATTCTCCGAATAATGGGTGCCATGAGCCCGAGCTCTTCGCTTCCGTCGTTTATCCCGGCGAGAAGCATCACCTCGAGCCAGACCCTCCCCCGGAAAACGCGCGAGAACTCCACCAGCCCGTTTATGAAGCCCTCGAAGGTGATGCCTTGATGGGGCCTGTTAACGCGCAGGAAGGTCTCCACGCAGCCGGCGTCGAGAGAGGGGACTACGAGGTCAGCTTCCGCGAGCCCGTCGCGCACCGCGGGATCGGCAAGAAGTGTCCCGTTAGTGAGGACGGCCACGGGGATCTCCGTCAGGTTCTTTATGCCTTTGATAATCTCGACGATTCCCGAGTGGAGCGTCGGCTCGCCTGATCCGGAGAGCGTGATCCAGTCGATCCTTCCGCCCTCCTTCAGTTTCTCCTCGAGATCATTGAGGATACCGGCTGTCGGAACGTACTCCTTTCTCTGGATTGTTTTGGCGGTCGTGGGACCGAGCTGGCAATAGAGACAGTCCAGAGTGCAGGTCTTGAAGGGGATAGTATCGACGCCGAGCGAGTAGCCCAGCCTCCGCGATGGTACGGGTCCGAAGACTTTCATGGCGTTCGGGTCAGAGCTTCTCCCTGACGGCCTCGACCTTCCCTTCCATGGAGAGCTCCTTGTCAAGCCTCTCGTCTATCTTGATCGAGGTGATTACGCGCTTCACGTCACCCTTCAGGACGGCCCTGTGCATCTTCTTCGCCAGGTTCATCAGGCGGTCGAGGTCTCCCTCCAATATCGTCCCCATAGAGGTGAGGGTGTACTTTATTTTCTTGTCCTTCGGTATAACCTTAATCGCGTCCGCGACGTGATCGCTGACTGATGGCAACCCGGTCCCGACAGGAATGATACCGATCTCCATAATCGCCATAGTATCCCCCTATTATGTGATTGTGCTTATTGTAAGAACATACATTGAATGAAAAAATCTTATTCGATTATCCCCGGATTCTTTAAATCAAATATTAAAAATCAAAAATCAAAAACACATATGAAAAAATGCAAAAATTAAAAACAGAAACAAAACAGCCGGGAACCAAGAACTAAGGATTGCATATACGTTAATGTCGGATTACATAATCGGTCTTTCATCTATTTATTAATATTTGGTTTGTGGATTTTATTTTTGATTTTTGATCTTGTAATAATGTATGAGCCGACGGGCACACCCAGCTCGCGCGCGATAACCGGGCATTTGGCCTTCAGCAGGAAAAATATTTCCTTATTCACCTCCGAGCTCAGTGCCTCGTAGTTCCCCTGCCCCTTCGCGATAACAATGTCCGCTCTCTCGTAGTTTTCAAGGAACCCGGCGGAGCACGCCTGCAGGCACACGCCCGGCATTCCCGAGCCGGTCGATATAACCCGCGCGGCATCACCCATTCCGATCCTGTGCGCGTCGATCAGAGTCACGTCGTTGATAACGGGGGCTCCCCGCACGGCGAATTGGATTTCCAGGCCGGGGAAGGAAGCCTTTATCTCTTCCACGAGCACCTTGTCGAGGACTATCTCCCCGGCGTTGTCTCCGGCGTAGAGGAGCCTTTTCGATCTTCCGAGGGCCTCGATCAGCCCGTCACGCCCGTCGATATCCGGCCCTTTTCGCAGGATCTCGTCGAGATTCCTCTTCAAGTCGAAAGGCTTCCCGATTCCGAAATCGACGACGTTAGCCGCGCAGGCAAGGCACATGGCCGTCTTTAGCGGCTCGCGCGATGCCCGGACTTTTTCCTTCGCCCACGGATAGAGCTCGAGGGCGATCTCATCGCTCTTTTTTTTCAGTTCTTGATATGGATCCGTGCAGTGGGTCACTTCCTTGATCGCCTCGTATACTACGCCGGCGATAACGGGCGGAGGGTTCCTGTGGTCCATGTGCCTCAGCACACCCATGACCCTGTCCAGCACGAGCGACTGCAGGTTTTCATCCGGCGTCGAAAGGCGGGCGGTCTCAAGCGCCTGCCTCAGGAAGCACGGAAAACAATCCAGGTATCCTCTCACGATGTCTCCTTGTCAGCGGGGTTGATTATAACCCCTCGTTGAAGCCGAGTACCAGCTCCTCAAGTGCCGTCTGTCAATACCGGTTTAAAAGTGTACCAGTTTATCTTGATTTTATCTTGTTCGGAATAGATAGAAAAAAGTTATTTCATTCTTTTATTTCATTCGACGGGCGACAGGCTTTCTCACGGCGGCGGCCTTCGCTTCAGTGCTGCCGGCGGAAACGCAGGGGGAAGCGATGGGCAGGGCGGTCCCGTCTGCTTTGAATGCAGGGGGAGGACCTAACCCGACTTTCGCAAAGGCACTACAAAAGCAAAATTATTTAGTATCGTTCAAAAGGTTCGGCATTTTGCCATTACATACAAATTCCTCCCCCTTGATGGGGGAGGTTAGGTGGGGGTGAAAAA
>JAVCDC010000025.1 GCA_030765135.1 Candidatus Tritonobacter lacicola
AGGGGAAATATGGTTATGGCATTTGCCGTAACTTTTGAACGTTATCAATTTATTAATGCTCCGACTTCGTCGAATCATAATGGAATCCGATTACAACATTCCCCAAGCACACAATAGAAAATATCATTGAATCCGCGCTCAGAGCAGGATACTTTATCATCTACCGAATTTCACATCCTTGACATAAAAGTAATTCCTCATAATATTGATCGAAGAAAAATTTTATTAAGCATTTGCGCAATTTACAGAAGTGTTCGTCCACAACTACTTCCAAGCAAGGGGGGAAATATCATCGTGCAGGCTGTTATTTTAGCCGGCGGTCTCGGGACGCGCTTGAGGCCTTTGACCTTGAAACTTCCGAAGCCGATGGTCCCGGTCAGGGGGCGCCCGTTCCTGGAGTACCAGCTTATCTATCTGGCCGGGTTCGGGATTAAGGACATACTCTTTCTTACCGGCTACAAAGGTGAGACCGTTGAGGATTATTTCCTGGATGGCTGCTCCCTCGGATTGAGGTTGCAGTACAGCCGCGAGGAGGAGCCGATCGGCACAGGAGGGGCGCTTGCACTTGCCGCAGGCTCTCTCGAGGAGCGCTTCTTCCTCCTCTACGGCGATTCGTTCCTGCCGATGGATTACGGGGACGCGGAACGGGCTTTCCTTGACCGGGGCAAGCCGGCCATGATGGTGGTGTACGATAACGCGGCCGATACGTCAGTTCCCAACAACGTCAGAATTGATGAAGAGACGATGATGGTGATAGACTACTCGAAGCAAAAGGGCGGAATGGACTACGTGGAGGCCGGAGTGCTCGTTTTGAAGAAGGATGTCCTGGAATTCATGCCGCCCTCGGGATCGTTTTCGATGGAGACGGACCTCTTTCCCAGGCTGATCGAGCTGGGTGAGATGACGGCATATAAGAGCCCGGACCGGTTTTACGACATAGGAACCATCGCAAGGCTCAAGGAGTTCGAGTCCGTCATCGATAAATATTTCGACTAGAGGAGAAGGAGTATGATTATTTCGAGGACACCGATGAGAATCAGCTTCGCCGGCGGCGGGACAGATCTCAGGGCTTTCTACTCTCGTTACGAAGGGGCGGTAGTTAGCACGGCCATCAATAAGTATGTCTATATAACCGTAAACAGGGCTTTTGACCATTGCATCAGGGTCAGCTACTCAAAAACAGAGATCGTTGATTGCGTGGACGAGATCAAGCACAACCTCATCAGGGAGGCCATGAAGTTCTCGGACGTAACCGAGGGTGTCGAGATTACGTCTATTGCGGACATCCCCGCGAAGGGGACCGGCCTCGGCTCGTCAAGCTCTTACCTTGTGGGCCTTCTAAACGCCCTTTATGCTTACAAGGGGCAGTTCCAGTCCCCGAAGAAGCTTGCAGAAGGGGCGTGCGAGATAGAGATAGAAATACTCGGAGAGCCGATAGGGAAGCAGGATCAGTACATCGCCGCCTACGGGGGGCTCCAGTACATCCAGTTCAACCCCGACGAATCCGTCTATGTTGACCCTGTTATTTGCTTCAAGGATACGAAGACCGCCTTCCAGAATAACCTCATGCTTTTCTACACGAACATTACCCGAAACGCCTCGTCCATATTGAAGAAGCAGCAGAAGAAGACCGCGGACAAGCTTGATGCGCTCAAGCGCATGAAGGGGATAGGGGACGAAATCAACGATGTATTGCGGGCAAACCGGGATATGAGCAGGATCGGGAATCTCCTGGACGAAAACTGGCGGTTGAAGAAGTCGCTCGTCGAGGGAATCTCGCTGGACGTCATCGATTCGTACTACGGGAAAGCGATCGCCGCGGGGGCTCTCGGGGGCAAGCTCCTCGGCGCCGGCGGCGGCGGTTTTCTCCTCTTCTACGTTGAGGCTCAGAACCGGGAATCGGTCAGGCGCGCCCTCAGCGATCTGGGGATGGTCGAATTCGAGTTCGAGCCCCAGGGAAGCAAAATAATCTATATAGAGGAGTAGCGGGATGAATATAGGGGAATACGCAGACGGCTATCTAAAAGGCCTGAGTGGGGCGATCGAACAGATAACCGTCGAGGGCCTGAGAAAGATCACGGATATCCTTCAAGAGGCCTACGGGCGGGGGCGCACAATTTTCATTATCGGCAACGGCGGGAGCGCCGCCACGGCATCCCACTTCGCGTGTGACCTGGGGAAGGGCACCGCCTGCGAGGGCAAGCCCCGGTTCAGAGTTGAGAGCCTCGCGGACAACAACTCCCTCGTAACAGCCCTGGCGAACGACTGTGGCTACGAGAGGGTATTCGTAGAGCAGTTGAAGGGCAGATCGAGGGAGGGGGACGTGTTGATAGCCATTTCAGTTTCCGGGAATTCCCCCAATGTCCTTGAGGCCGTCCGCTATGCGGGTAGTTCAGGGCTGGTGACGATAGGGCTTGTCGGAAAGGACGGGGGATCGCTCGCCGGCATGGTTGATGAGAAGATCGTGATCGGGAATGACCACTTCGGCATAGTGGAGGACTGTCATCTAATCATCGAGCATATCGTCTCATTTTTCTTCAAGCAGAAGATCGCTTCCAGCCCATGATAGAGAGATACACCCGCCCCGGCATGGGTAAGCTCTGGTCGGATGAGGAGAAGTTCCGCCGGTGGCTCCGCATAGAGATCCTCGTGTGTGAGGCGTTGTGCGCCGGCGGCGAGATGGACCGCGATGCGTGCGGGCGGATAAAGAGCGGCGCAAAATTCGATGCCGGAAGGGTCGCCGAGATAGAGGCGAAGACCCGCCACGATGTCTTTGCGTTTATCGAGAACGTGCAGGAAAGCATCGGTGATGATTCCCGGTATTTTCACCGGGGGCTGACCTCGTACGATCTCGTGGATACCGCCCTCTCCCTGGCCATGGTGGAGGCCGCCGGTCTCCTTATCGAGATGATGGAAGAGCTTCAGGACGCGTTGAGGAGGAAAGCGCTGGCGTATAAATCCACACCGCAGGCGGGAAGGACTCACGGCCAGCACGCCGCCCCCGTAACATTCGGCCTCAAGCTCGCCGTCCACGCGCTGGCCGTTGAAAGGTGCGTCGAGGGCCTGAAAAGGGCCCGGGAGAATATACGCGTCGGCAAAATATCGGGAGCGGTCGGGACGTACACGAACGTCGATCCACTCGTGGAGAAGTACGTGTGCTCCAGACTCGGGTTGAAACCAGCGCGCGCCTCCACCCAGGTTATCGGCCGGGACAGGCACGCGGCTTATCTCTCGGCCGTGGCGGTATGCGCCTCGGTGATAGAGAACCTCGCCGTCGAGATACGGAACCTCCAGAGAACAGAGGTGGGGGAGGCCGCCGAGCCATTCTCTCCCGGCCAGAAGGGCTCGTCTTCAATGCCGCACAAGAGAAACCCGATAATATGCGAGAGGATGAGCGGTCTGGCGAGGATCATCAGGGGGCACTCGGCGGCGGCAAACGAGAACATCGTTCTCTGGCACGAGCGCGATATCTCGCACTCGTCCGCCGAGCGGATAGCTATACCTGATTCCTGCATCCTGCTGGACTACATGGCGGCAAAGATGACCGGCATAATCGATAACCTCGTCGTGGATACGGAGAAGATGGCCGCCAACCTTGATATGACGGGAGGGGCGATATTCTCCGAGAACCTGCTGGTGGAGCTGACGAAGCGCGGCCTCTCAAGAAAGAGGTCTTACGATATTATCCAGTCATGCGCGGAGAAAGCGCGTGCCGGGGGGAGGACGTTCAGGGAGGTTGTTCAATCCGACACCGAGGTTAAAAAACATCTTTCAAACACCGTTATCGAGGAGTGCTTCAACCTGGAGTGGAGCCTTCGTCGCGTGGGGAAAATATTCGGGAGGATGGAATGGGGCGAAAAGTGATCGAGCGCGCGCTCATAAGCGCCTGGGATAAGACAGGGGTCGATGAGCTGGCCCGGGAGTTGCTGTCTCTTGGCGTATCAATAATTGCGACAGACGGAACGGCCGATTTTCTGGGGGAGAGGGGAGTGAGCGTCCGGAAGGTGAGCGATTATACGGGGCAGGTCGAGCTCCTCGGCGGCAAGGTAAAAACGCTCCACCCGATGATCTTCGCGGCAATTCTGGCGTCGGGGAAAGACCGGGAAAAGATCGCTGAACTGGGGATGGAGCCCATCGACATGGTTGTTGTGAATCTCTCCCCTCCCGCGACCGATATGGGGCTTGAAAAGATGGACATCGGCGGCCACGCGCTCATCAGGGCGGCGATAAAGAACTCCGGGAACGTCGCTGTTCTCAGCTCTCCATCGCAGTACGGAGAGATTATCGAGGAGCTGACACGGAACTCGTGCAGCCTTTCCGCGGAGAGCCGCCGCAGACTCGCCCTGGATGCTCTTGCGGCCTCGGCCCGCTACGATGCGTCCGTCATGGATAAGCTCTCGGCGGCGTCCGATGGATTCCCTCGGCATATCCTGCTCGCGGCCGATAAGGTCATGGACCTCCGCTACGGCGAGAACCCCCAGCAGCATTCGGCCCTTTACGCCCTTGATCGGTCTGCGTGCTGCCCCTTCGCGGAAGCGCTGGGGGGGAAGGTCTTATCATTTAATAACATCGTGGACTTTCAGACCGCCCGGGACATAGCGTGGGAGTTCTCCATGCCCGCCGCGGCCGTCATCAAGCACGCGAACCCCTGCGGCGCCGGGACCGGGAAAGACGTCCTCGAGGCCTTCATCAGGGCGCGGGAGACAGATCCCCTTTCGGCTTTCGGCGGGATCATTGCCGTTAACAGGGAGGTGGGCGCAAAACTGGCGAAGGCCGTAACAAAACCGTTTTTCGAGGGGATCATCTCCCCGGGGTACGACGACGACGCGCTCGAAATCCTCGGGAAGAAGAAACGGCTAAGGGTAATACGCTCCGGGGAACCTCCCGAAGTACGCTCCGGGCGCGAGTGCAGGAGTGCCGGCCCGTACCTGCTGGTCCAGGATGTTGATGGTGGAGGGGAGGCGGATTGGACCGTCGCGACGGAGCGGAAGCCCGCGGACAACGAGATGGCGGCTATGCGGTTCGTCTGGAAGATCGCAAGGCACGTGAAGTCCAACGCCATCGTAATAGGAAACGCAATGGAGACGATCGGCATCGGCGCCGGTCAGATGAGCCGCGTCGACTCGTGCGAGCTCGCACTGAAAAAGGCGAGGAAGGAGATAAAAGGCTCTGTCCTGGCGTCTGATGGCTTCTTTCCCTTCAGAGACAGCATAGACCTGGCCGCCAAGGCCGGGATCAGCGCCGTCATCCAGCCGGGGGGCTCGATCCGCGACGGCGACGTTATCGAGGCCTGCAACGAGCACGGAATCGCCATGGTCCTGACGGGGAGGCGGCACTTCCGGCACTAGGAAATAAGTTATATGAGTTATATGAGTTGTGATTTAGTCCTGATTGATAGGTTTATCAACGCAAGTGATAGAGACACAGTCAGGGAGGCGGTACTTCCGGCACCAGCACTGAAGAAGTTTTAGACAGGATTAACAAGATTGACAGGATAGGGGTCAAAACTCCTGCTACAAGCATAGAACCATAAATAGCCATCCATTTTATCCTGTTATCCCGTCTAATTCTTTTTCTTTACGAGTATGAAATCATGAAATTTATCGACGTACAGGACAAGGGCACAGTCAAGGAGACTGCGGAGGTCATAAGATCAGGCGGCCTCGTTGCTTTTCCGACGGACACTGTGTACGGGCTTGGAGCGGATGCAAGCAACGCCGCGGCAGTCAGTCGCATATACGAGGTGAAGGGGCGAAAGGGCGACAAGCCCCTCGCCTTCCTCGTCGCCGATGAGAAAGAGGTCTTTAGATATGTCGATGATGTTCCCGGGGCCGCCCGCCTCCTCATGGAAAAGTTCTGGCCCGGACCACTGACGATCATCTTGAAGGGGAGCGGCGGAGGGAGTGTCGCTTTCAGGATGCCGGATTGCCAATTCGCTCTCGAACTTATCATTGAGGCCGGAGTTCCCCTAGTGGCGACGAGCGCCAACAGGAGCGGTGAGAGTGCGCACTTCGATGCCGATTCGGTCAGGGCCGACCTGGGAGATAAGATAGACCTGATCATCGATGGAGGGAAGACGAAGCACGGGGAAGGCTCGTCCATCGTGGACCTCACCGGGGGAGAAGTAAAAATTATACGTGAGGGTCCAGTAAGAGGTGAGGATATAAAATCGATAATAACCCAGTTCAAAAATCAAAATGCAAATTGAAGAGTGCTGATACATTATTTAAACGTATTGGCGAACAAGACAACAATGACTGATAGTTTTGGCAATAACAAGTATCACGGTACTTGAGGTAGATTATCATGGTTATTACGTTATGGCCCTTAATATCAAGGAGATATGATAAATGAAAATTGCTATAGGATCCGATCACGGAGGGTATGGGCTCAAGGAAGAAATCAAAAGGAAGCTTGAGGAGAAAGGCATTGAAATCCTCGATTGCGGGTGTTTCAGCGAGGAGTCGTGTGACTACCCGGACTTCGCGGAGAAGGTCGCGAGGGCCGTTGGGTCGGGAGAGGTTGAGAGGGGCATACTTGTGTGCAAGACAGGCATCGGCATGGCCATAGCGGCAAACAAGGTTACGGGCGTCAGGGCTGCCAACTGCCGCACGGTGGATGACGCACGTCTCAGCAGGCAGCACAACGATTCCAATGTCCTTGCCCTGGGCGCGGGCGTCGTGGACCCGGCCAGGGCAAAAGAGATTGTCGATACATGGCTGGAGACGCCTTTCGAGGGCGGCCGCCATCAGAAGAGGGTCGATAAAATATCGGGGATGGAAAAGAGATAATCGTGTAATGTTAAAAAAAGGTAGCCACAAAGGCACGAAGACACAAAGAACGAACGCGATTTTTTAATTCGTAATCTTAATCGTACTCTTAATCGTAATCGATTAAAATCATAGCGCGGTAATCGCAGGCTTTAGAGGCTATCCTACAATTGTCATTGCGAGGAACGAAGTGACGAAGCAATCTAATATTCCCAAGATAAGAACGAGATTGCCGCGCTCCCTGCGGTCGCTCGCAATGACATAATGCAGGGTTATCGGACAGCCTTTTTAGCCTGCGTTCTCAATGAGGTTTCAACCTGTAGAATGGCGCACCTTATAAGATGTGGTTGCCATCGTAATTACTAAAAAATGGTAAAATGAGGATATATGAAAGAGATAACTGACGAAATAAGGAAGGTTGATGCAGAGGTTGCAGGCGCCGTCGAGGCCGAGATGAGGCGGCAGGAGGAGCAGATCGTCCTGATCGCCTCCGAGAACTACGCCAGCCGCGCAGTGATCGCCGCTGCGGGAACGGTACTCACCAACAAGTATGCAGAAGGGTACCCCGGGAAGCGCTATTACACAGGCTGCGAGAACGTGGACTTAGTGGAGGAGCTCGCTATCTCGCGGCTTAAGGAGCTCTTCGGGGCGGAGCACGCGAACGTCCAGCCGCACTCCGGCTCCCAGGCGAACATGGCGGTCTACTTCTCCGTCCTGAAGCCGGGAGACACGATTCTGGCGATGGACCTGGCCCACGGCGGCCACCTGACGCACGGCCACAGGATCAACTTCTCCGGGATTTTCTACAACGTCGTTTCCTACGGTGTGCGGAGGGAGACGGAGCTGATCGATTACGAGCAGGTGGAGAAGCTTGCACGCGAGCACCGGCCAAAAATAATCGTGAGCGGCGCGAGCGCGTATCCACGGGAGATCGATTACGAGCGGTTGGCCGCCATTGCCGATAGCGCGGGCGCCCTTCTCATGGCGGACATCGCTCATCCCGCGGGGCTCATCGCGGCGGGACTGAACATGTCGCCCGTGCCCCATGCCCAGTTCGTCACCTCGACGACACACAAGACGCTCAGGGGGCCCAGGGGAGGGTTTATCCTCTGCAGGGAGGAGTACAGAAAAAAGGTGAACAGGAACGTCTTCCCCGGCATTCAGGGCGGGCCGCTCATGCACATAATCGCGGCCAAGGCGGTCGCATTTAAAGAAGCGCTGGAGCCGGGCTTCAGGGAGTACTCGGCACAGGTGATCGAGAACGCGCGTGCCCTTGCGGAAGCCCTCGCATCGGCGGGCTACCGGATCGTCACCGGCGGGACAGACACGCACCTTCTCCTGGTGGACCTCAGGCCGAAGAACATCACGGGCAAAGATGCCGCCGAGGCCCTCTATAGGGCGGGCATATCGGCCAATATGAACCTGATACCCTTCGACGAGAAGCCGCCTAGGGTGACGAGCGGCATAAGGCTTGGCTCGCCCGTGGTGACGACCCGGGGGATGAAGGCGAGGGAGATGAAGGCGATAGCGTCCATCATGGACAGCGTCTTATCGGATATAGGGAACGAGTCCGCCGTAAATGAGGCAAGGAAACGGGTGAAAAAGCTTGCCGATTCATTCCCATTCTACTCATAAAATAAAAAATCAAAGATCAAAGAGCAAAAACACATATGTAAAAATGTAAATATTACTTATTTCCTGCGTTATTTTTTCGTTTTTGGTATGTGTTTTTGATTTTTGCTTTTTGATCTTTGAGTTAGCAATAACTCATAGCTGAATTAAGGTAGAACGTATGGATAAAGAGGCAAGATACTGGCACGAGGAAGATGGCCGGATCCGGTGCGACCTCTGTCCGCATAACTGCCTCATAGCCGATGGGAGTGCCGGCCTCTGCGGCGTGAGAAAAAATTCCGGCGGGCGCCTCCTCACAACGATCTACGGCGAGGTGACGGGCTACGGCCTGGACCCGATAGAGAAGAAGCCCCTCTATCACTTCCATCCCGGCGAGATGATACTCAGCCTGGGGACGAAGGGGTGCAACTTCGCCTGCGACTTCTGCCAGAACTGGACGATATCGCAGGACCCGGGCGCCCGATCGCAGATCGTCAGCCCCGGAGAGGTCGTCTCGATAGCGAAAAGGGAAGGCTCCTTCGCCATCGCTTATACCTACTCGGAGCCCATGATCTGGTTCGAGTACGTGCTGGAGACGGCGATCCTTGCGCGGGAAGCGGGGCTGGACAACATCCTTGTGACGAACGGCTTTATCGAGCCGGAGCCTTTCGAGGAGCTGCTTCCGCACATAGGCGCCATGAACGTGGACCTGAAGAGCATGGACGACGATTTCTACCGGAAGTACTGCCGGGGGAGGCTCGCCCCCGTCCTGGAGACCATAAAGAGGGCAGCTTCAAGCTGCCACATCGAGATAACCAATCTGATCATACCGACGCTGAACGATACGGATGACCACTTCGCGCGGCTGAGGGACTGGATCGCCGGAGAGGTTGGAGCCGACACTGCCCTTCACCTTTCAGCCTACCACCCGATGTATAAGATGAATATACGGGCCACGCCCGTCGAAACGCTGAAGAGAGCGTTCTCCATCTGCAGGGAAAAGCTGAAGTTTGTCTATATCGGCAACGTTCTCCTCCCCGATGGGAGAGACACGGTCTGCCCGGCTTGCGGCAATGTCCTGATACGCCGGCACGGCTATTCCATATCGGTTACCGGCGTGGATGCCGGGAAGTGCGCCTCTTGCGGTGCCCGGGTACCCTTCGTTATCTGAAGGCGTTTCCCGCCTATTCCTCGTAATCGTAATCGTAACCCGACTTTCGCATTTTAGTTGAAAAAAACATTAAATTTAGAAGATAATTTGACGTAAGTCGTTGCAAATACTGGGAAGATCCCCGGAAAATGAAGTTTGTAGGGACTCAGCCACAAATTTGAT
>JAVCDC010000099.1 GCA_030765135.1 Candidatus Tritonobacter lacicola
ACGTTTCTATGAATAAATTTGCACACATCAAAGTATGTTTATACATTAATAAATTGCTGATTACAGGTTGTGCCGTTGCCAAGTTCATGTAATAAAAGTGGCGGAGAGGGTGTGTCAGTTAGCCAGTAACCTATCAACCCAGTTTGTACCAACAAATACCCTCTCCCCTTTTTAAGGGGAGAGGGCGGGGTGAGGGGTTAAAGACGGTTACTGGTTAATAGTTTCTGGCTTCTGGTTATTATCATTTATTTTCGAACTTCTCTCTGATGGCAAACATGTTTTTCAATGAGAAAAGCACTGTTTAAAAAACGGGAAAACTCCAACAAAGCTGCTCATCCTGAAGGGGTTATTTAAAGGATCAGGTCTACGTATTACTCTGAGTCCCGAGTTCCTTTCTCACCCTCTCTCTCCACATCGAGGCAGGGGAAAAACCCGGATTCAGGCGAAGGACCTTTTCGAATTGCGCAAGCGCATCGTCCGGATGGGCCAGGTTATAGTAGACGATGCCCAGGTTGAAGTTGGCCTCGACCATGCCGGGGTCTATCGCGAGCGCCTTCTCATACTCGGCCAGGGCGTCCTTGAACCTCCCCGTGTTCGTGTACACCGAGGCGAGGTTGTTGTGTGCATCGGCGCTGTCCGGCCCGAGCTCGATAACCCTTTGCAGCTCGCGGATCGCCTCCCCGTGCAGGCCGGCCATTCCATACGCGGCTCCGAGGCTCGCGTACGACTCCGGGTTCGAGGGTTCCAGCGACACGGCCTCACTGAACTCAGCTATCGCCTCCCGGTGGCGGCCGAGACCAAGGAGCGCCTTCCCCATGTTCCTGCGCGTCCTTGCATCACACGGCTTCAGCCGGATCGACGCCCCGTATTCCTCTATCGCCTCCCGGAACCGCCCTTTTCCCAGGTATATGTTTCCCATGTTGTAGTGCGCGCGCGGGCTGCCGGGTGAGTACCTGGCCGTCTGCCTGTAGATAGTCTCATTATCGCGCCAGTCGAGGTTGCGCCTGACGGTGATGAAAGAGAAACATACGAGCACGAGGGCGAAAATAGAATAGGCGAAGCGCGGCGGCATACTGCGGCGTAACCGCGCGACGCCCAGGACGACGAGAAGGAAGAAGCCGACCGAGGGGACGTAGACCCAGTGCTCCGCCATCTCGGCGTTCAGGGGAAACCAGTTCATGTACGGGAGGAGCGCGATGAGGAACCAGGTGATGCCGAAAAACGCGGCTTTCGAGACCCTGTACGCTCTCACCGCCGCCAGCGCCGCCGCGCAGAGAAAGAACAGCGGCAGGAGTACGGTCGCAGAAAAGAACGAGGTCTCCATGGGGACCACGCGCTCCATGGAGAGTGGGAAAGGAAATACGAGGAGCTTCAGGTAGAGAAGGATGACCTTGAAGCTCGTCAGGAACCTCTCGTGGAAGGGATATGGGTTGGACGACAAGCCGCCCGGCCGCCCGAAAGACGCCGCGGCACGGATCGACAGATAGACCGCAGCCGCGATAAAGAACGCGCTGGAAAGGCCCCATCTTCGCCTGGGGGGTGAGGTCTCTGTCCCGGAGAATGTCACTCCGAAGCAAAAATTGCAGAGAAGGACGAGGAGAGGAAGAACCACCATCGCCTCCTTTGTCAGGAGGGCGAGGACGAAAGAGAGGACCGCAGCAAGGAACAGGAACACCTTTGTTGCCGTGTGTCTCCCCTGACGTACGGAAAGCCTCTCCCACGCGACGGAGCAGAGAAGAGAGAGGTACATGAAAAAGGCCGCCAGCAGATCCGCCCTCCCGGAGACATAATCGACCGCCTCCGTGGCGGCGGGGTGAACGGCAAAGAGGAGAGCTGTCATGAAAGAGATGTCCCTGCGCCCCGTCAGCGCAAGGAGGAGAAAGTACACGAGCACCGCGTTCCCGGCGTGGACGAGGATGTTCGTGAGGTGGTAACCGAAAGGATCCAGCCCCCAGAGCGAGTAGTCGATGGCGTACGAGAGAGACTGGACGGGGCGGTAGAAGTTCCCACCCGGGATGTCCGGAAAGAGCCTGGTCGTGAAAAGCCGGGGGACGCCCCCCGGCGATCGTATAGCCGGATTGTCGAGGACTAGGGCCTCGTCGTCCCATACGAAAGAGTTCTCGAGCGAGTTCGCGTAGACGAGAAGGACGGCGGCGATCAGAACCGCCGCGAGAAGTAAATCATGCTTTCCACTCATACCCGCGAACCCGAGGACCCGATTCAAATACGATAGATCATGTTCATAGATACCCTGAATGATACTATACTATACAAATCAGGCGGGCCTACCACAAGATGAGCAGCAACACCCGGTTGAAAAATATATTACCAGGAGGAGAAACATGTTAGCGAAAAAATACAGTGCTTTCCGGAGGGCATTGAAAAAAGAAATCGGGGGCCTCACAAAGAAGAAGAGGATAGAAGAATCGGAGTTTGATGAATTTATAGGAAATATCCTGTCGAACAGTTCCCTGGACGTGCCCGGGAAAGTGTACTGTCGCGACGGATTTGCTTTCGTTCATGAAATAGACCGTTCCACTTTCCAGGTCGTATGTTTTCAGATCAATTCCTTCGGCGCTGGAGTCTTCGGTGACTCGATAGTGAAATTATGTACGCCGATTTTATTAACAATCAAGGCTCACGGCACACATCATTATTTGGACCACAGCTTAAAAGATTCCTGTATTTCTATCGATGATTTCTATTTAGGGAAGAGTTATTCGGGAAGTAAAGGACCGCTATGCGACAGGGATGCTTTCAATTCGCATGCGAAGATGTTGTTTCTTTCAGAACCCGGTATTTACTCCTTTAACCACCAAATTATTTATCAGCTGATGAATGCAAATTATCTTTGTCATCATATAGCCGAAGCAATGGGTTACGCCTTTGGGGCCCTTGACATATATTGGACATGTCGCAAGAAGCTTTTATTTTTAACATCGGGTTCTTGCTTCAATCAAAGCAAGGATAAGCTTTATGTAGATATTATCGAGAATTTTTCATCCGATAAGATGAGAGGGTACTTCCAGGTTCCCCATTACGGGAAACTCGGTGAGGATATTAAGCAATTCAAAGAAGAGCTTGACACTATAATTTGGGAAGTTGCATATAAAAATGAAATTGAAACTTTTTATCTGCCCGGCGGTTATCAGAAAGTACGAAAGAAAATGTTTAATAAAAATGTCAACGTAATTACAACCCAGCACGTTATAGAGCAAGTTCTAACGGAATACCATAAACGCAAAAACGCATTCGTTGTTGCAAACACGTTTCAGATCCTCGAATACTTATCGAGAGCAATGATAGCCAGAATGGAAGGCCGGGTGGAAGAAGGCACTGAATTTATAAAGAGTGCTTCATCGTGCATGGGGTACTATCCTGAACGGGATTTCAAAGAATTTTACCGGAAAAGGGAAGCCAAATACCCTGTTTTTATAAGCGAATACTCTCATACGATGTTCTTCAGGCCCCCCGTATTAGCGTGACCGATGAAAAAAGTACTCCCCCTGATACTGCTTGCCGCCGTCGTGCTGGTGCTCCTTGCGGCGGTCTATCTCCAGAGAAGGAGGGGCGAATGGAATAACCTGCTGCTCATCACGTTGGACACCACCAGGGCCGATCGCCTGGGATGCTACGGCTACTCCGAGGCAAAGACGCCCGCCCTGGACGGACTCGCCGAATCGGGCGTCCGCTTCAACCGTTCCTTCTGCAACGTTCCCCTGACCCTCCCGTCCCACGCCACCATCATGACGGGCCTCTATCCCCCGGAGCACGGCTGCCGGGTGAACGGCGCGCACGACCTCGGAGAGGGACTCACCACCCTGGCGGAAATATTCGCCTCCCGCGGCTACAAAACCGCCGCCTTCGTAGCGGCATTCGTTCTCGACTCCAGGTTCGGCCTCGACCGCGGCTTCCGGACCTACGATGACTACGAAATTCCCGCCGCCGAAGATATCTACGACGGCAATGTGATGTACCGCTACCGCCGCGGCGACAAGGTCGCAGACGCGGCGCTCTCCTGGCTGGAGGAAAATTCCCACAAGCCCTTTTTCTGCTGGGTGCATTTCTTCGACCCGCACAGGCCCTACTATACCGACAGGCTGTCCGTCAACACCGACAAGCTCCGCGGGTACGATACCGAGATCGCGTTCATGGACAGCCAGATCGAACGCTTGATCGAGTACCTCAAGAAGGAGGACATGCTCGAAAAGACGCTCGTGGTCGTTGTCGGCGACCACGGGGAGAGCCTGGGCGAGCACGGTGAGGATGAACACGGCCTCCTTCTGTACAGCTCGTCCATGCACGTTCCGATGATCTTCTCCCGGCCGGGATCCCTTCCCGAGAGTACCGAGGTGGAAAGCCCCGTTTCCACGGTCGACCTGTTTACCACCATCCTCGACCTGTTCGGCTGGAAACCTCCAGGGCGCACAAGCGGGCGGTCCTTCGCCCCCGCCCTCTCGGGCGTGGCCGTTCCCGGGATGCCTTTCTACTCCGAAACCGAGTTTCCCCTGACCGAATACGGATGGAGCCCCCTCGCCAGCGTGACCGACCGGGTGTGGAAATACATCAAGGCACCGCGCGGGGAGCTCTACAACCTCCGGGACGACCCGAAAGAGATGGAGAACCTCGCGACGGATCGCCCCCACAAGGTACAGGAACTCAAAGCCGAACTGGCCGCCATCGAGGGCGGGATGGCCGTGAGGGAATCCTCCGATGTCGCCCTGGACGAGCTCTCGCAGAAAGTCCTCGAGAGCCTCGGCTACCTGGGCGGCGGAGGGGCTGTAGAGACAGACTCCTCCTCTCTGCGGGACCCCAAGGACGCCGTCGGTATGCGCCGGGAGTTCATACGGGCGGTGGAGTACTCCGAGAGGGGCGAAAAGGCCAAAGCGGAGGGGATACTCCGGAAGCTCATCAAGGAGAGCCCCGAGTCGTACGCGTTTCGCTACAAGCTGGCAAAGATGCTCTACAAGGAAGGCAGATACCAAGAGGCGCGAAAGGAGTTCGAGGAGATGGCGAAGATGGCCCCCGAGGAGTACAGGACACACTACAACCTCGGAAAGACATTAGCCAAGCTGGGCCTTTTTGATGGGGCTATTGATGAGTTCCGGAAGGCGGTGGAGTTCGATCCCGAACAGACCGCCGGCTACAACAACCTGGGAATCGCCCTGCTCAGGTCGGGACGGATCCGGGAAGCGATGGACGCGTTTCACAAGTCCATCTCGATGGATTATAAACAGGTCGACCCCCACAACAACCTGGGTAACGCCCTTCTATCGCTCGGACGGACGGACGAGGCGATGAAGGAGTTTCGCCGAGCCGTCGAGATCGACCCCGACTTCTTCGAGGGGCGCTACAACCTCGGCCTGGCGCTCTTTAACCGCAGGCAATACAAAGAAGCAGCGCGGGAGTTTCGTGAAACTATCAGACTACGGCCGGGCTTCGCCGAAGCCCGCAAGAAGCTGGAACTAGCACTTGCACTCTCTGGCCGGAGCACCGGCAATTGACCGGCGATCGATACAGCTTTCAAATAAATCGACCGGCTATTTTCTTCACCTCTCCCTCAAAATACTCTTTCCTAATAGGGCCAGAATTGCTTTCGTGTTTCCTGGAAGGACCTGCTCAAACATTTCACCTTTTCCTTTTCGATTTCAAACATGAATGCCCAAAAGTTAGCGCTCTTTTTAGTCAATCTCCTGCTTTTCTCAACAACGCTTATGATTTGAATCCGGGGAAAATTCTCCATCAGCCAGGCAACGGCTTTTTCATCACCGTATTCAAGGACGCGTTCAATAATGAATCCAGGGCGGTTGCTAAAATCAAGTTTGCCGAAATCTATGTCCCAGAAATAGCGCTTTAATAATTCGGGGATGCTTTTCATTTACCATATTATAACTTATCCGTGGCTGAATAGTAAGCAATCAAGAAGGCGTTAACCCGACTTTCGCATTTTAGTTGAAAAAAACATTAAATTTAGAAGATAATTTGACGTAAGTCGTTGCAAATACTGGGAAGATCCCCGGAAAATGAAGTTTGTAGGGACTCAGCCACAAATTTGAT
>JAVCDC010000069.1 GCA_030765135.1 Candidatus Tritonobacter lacicola
AAGCTATAGATCACCGGGGGAGAAATCCCGGTGGAGGTTATCCGGGCGACATAAAAGGAGTAGTTAGTAATGGCAAAAGGTACAGTTAAGTGGTTTAACGAGCGTAAGGGTTATGGATTCATAACGCTTGAGAGCGGCGAGGATGTCTTCGTTCACTACAGTTCTATCCAGAACAGCGGTTTCAAAACCCTGAACGAGGGAGACGCTGTCGAGTTTGAGGTAGCCCCCGGCCGCAAGGGCCAGCAGGCCGTCAACGTCGAGAAGCTGGAACAGCTGTAGCACCGCGTTCTAAAACAAAAGCCCCGGCTCCCCGGAAGGGAGCCGGGGCTTTCTTTTTACGCGCAAGTAATTGAAAGAGAAGGCCGGGATGTGGATAATATCATCAGGTAATGCGATAGCCTTTCCTCAACGGGAAGATATGAGATCATGACCGGCAAAACGCCTCACATCATATCGGTCGTCGGCAGGACCGACTCCGGGAAGACCACGTTCATCGTTAAGCTGGTGGAGGAGCTGAAAAAGAGGGGCTACCGGGTCGCCACTATTAAACACAGCGTCGAACGTCTCGAGACCGATCAGCCAGGAAAGGACACGTGGCGGCACGCCAGGGCCGGGGCCGACACAGTCCTTCTGGTCTCCGGCTGCAGGGTGGCGATGTTCAAGAAATACAGGACAGAGCCCGGCCTCGATGATATCGCCGCCTCGTTTCTGGAGGACGCGGATATCGTCATTACTGAGGGCTTCAAGAAGGAGATGAAACCCAAAATAGAGGTTGTCGGGAAAGGGGCCGGCGCTGACCTCCTGTGCTCTCGTGAAGAGCTCCTGGCCGTTGTGGGCGAAACCGAGAATGACCTGGACGTCCCCGTCTTCGGCGCCGATGACGCTGAAGGCGTCGCGGACCTTCTTGAGAAAATCTACTTGTAATTTTACTCCCCCCCCTGCCGCAGGCAGAAGAGAAAAAATTTTAAAATAATTTAAAATTTTTCTTGACTCCAGATTAAAATGATACTAGATTGGTATCATTACAGAAGGGAGAATTGCGATGGGGATAAACAGGGACACGGATTACGCGGTAAGGGCGCTCCTCTGCATGGCTAAACTCTCGGCCAAGACGGGGGCCTCCATCATTCCGGTGAAGACGATCGTGAAGAGGGAGAAGCTTCCCCGCGTCTTCCTCAGGAGGCTCCTGCAAGAGCTCGCGCGGAAGAAGATACTCAAATCTCAAAAGGGAAAGGGCGGCGGCTTCTCGTTCAGGAAGCCCCCGGAGACCATATCGATAGACGAGGTAATGACACTTTTCCAGGGCCCGATGGACCTCACCAACTGCGTCCTCGGAGGCAAGGCCTGCCCGAGGAGAAGCTATTGTAAGCTGCGCAGGAGGCTAAAAGCCATGAGCGAGAACATCAGACAGGAGCTCCGGGAAATCACCATAGCCGGGCTCGTTTAGAGGTAGAAAAAATGGTCACGAGAAAGATCGTAAATATAGACGAGGAGAAGTGCGACGGCTGCGGACTGTGCATACCCGCATGCTCGGAGGGCGCGCTCCGGATCGTTGATGGAAAGGCGCGGATCGTGAAGGAGATCTACTGCGACGGCCTGGGAGACTGTCTCGGGCACTGCCCCCGCGGAGCCATCAGCATAGAAGAGCGGGAAGCGCCCGCTTTCGACGAAAAGGCAACTAAAGAGCACCTTGAAGCCGTGGCCGGGGAGCAATCCCCCCTCCCCATCTCTCCGGGCGGCTGCCCCTCGGCTGCGGCCTTCACGATCGAGCGCGATAAGACCGTAACGGGACATACCGCCACCGGTGCTCCATCAGAGCTGCGCCAGTGGCCCGTCCAGCTCGCGCTTGTCCCGCCCGTGGCGCCTTTCTGGGAAAACGCCGACCTCCTGATAGCAGCAGACTGCGTCCCCTTCGCCTACGCGGACTTCCATGCCGACCTGCTGAGGGGAAAGGCCCTCATTAACGCCTGTCCAAAGCTCGATGAAACTGGGCCCTACCCGGAGAAGCTCATATCTATTTTCTCCGAAAATAACATCCGGAGCGTTACCGTGGCCCGGATGGAGGTGCCGTGCTGCTCCGGCCTCGTGAGGCTCGTGCGGGAGGCGATCGGCGCTTCCGGAAAAGAGGTCCCATTCCACGAGGTTGAGATCTCCATCAAGGGAGAGAAGAAATGAGCCTTGCGGGGTGCCCCGGAGCGGAGAGGCTGCGCAATTCGTTCCCCGATGAGATCTCCTGCGCGTGCGGGGAGAAGGTGGAAATGTGGCCGGACGAGTTCGAAATCCGGTGCCCCGCGTGCGGCAGGAAAGTCGAGCGCACGGTCCCCCCCGCCTGCATCGAGTGGTGCGCAGCGGCAAAAGAGTGCGTGGGAGACAGGCTCTACGATAAGTTCATGCAGGCACGGGAGAAAGAAGGAAAGGAAAACGTACACGGGAAGCTCGCCGCGGCAATGAGGACCTATTTCGGGGATGATACCAGGAGGATCAGGCATGCGGAGAGGGTCACCTCGCTCGCAGAGGGACTGCTGAAAACGGAGGACGGTCACCACGGCGTTGTGCTTGCCGCGAGCATCCTCCACGATATCGGCATCCCCGAATCCGAGAAGAAGCACGGCTCGGCCGCAGCCGTACACCAGGAGAAGGAGGGCCCGCCCGTCGCGAGAGAGATTATGAATACTATCGGTATCGATAAAAAGGTGATAGACGAGGTGTGCGACATCATCGGCCACCACCACTCTCCCGGCGAAAAAGAGAGCACCAACTTCAAGATCGTTTACGACGCCGACAGGCTTGCGGACGTTCTCGAGGCAATGGAGGTGACGGGAAAAATACCCTGGAGGTTCGAGCGGGGATTCCTCACACGAACGGCGCGGGAGGTTTTCCACGGCCTGTCTAAAAAGAAGAATACCGCAGGAGGAGGCACCTGAGATGAAACGGGCAATAGTTTCATTGTTTGTCGTAACAGTCCTTACAGCGGCCCCCTGTATCGGGGCGGAAGGAGGAAAAATGGAGAATGCAAACGTCCTGCAGGAAATACCCTATCAGGATGAGGGGTTCGGGAAAAGAAAGCTCGTTGATACCAATGAGCTTCTGCTGATGCAGGCCGCGTTGAAGCCCGGGCAAAAAGTTCCGCCGCACATGGCTAACTCAAACGTCCACCTTCTCGTACTTGCGGGCGAAATCATCGTCGATATTGCAGGCGAGAAGGTATCCGCGGGGAAGGGCGACCTCGTGCCGGTAGCGTTCGGCACGCCCATGTACGTGGAAAACCAGGGGAAGGGCGACGCCACGTTCCTGATTATCAAGACGCCCCATCCGAAACTAATGAAACGCAAAAAGGCAACCGCCGAAGGAGGTAGGATATGAGTATGTTTTGTTTTCAATGCCAGGAGACAGCCAAGAATGCCGGCTGCACGGTAAAAGGAGTCTGCGGGAAGTCCGAGGAGACCGCGAACCTCCAGGACCTGTTGATCCATGTCCTGAAGGGGATATCTATCTACGCGGAGAAGGCCAAAGAGCTCGATGTTTCCGCCGGGGATGCGGGCCACTTTGTCGCCCGGGCGCTTTTCGCCACGATCACCAACACCAACTTCGACGAGGAGCGCATCATCGCCCTGATAAAAGAAGCCCTGCGGCTCCGGAACGAGCTCCGCGATAAGTTCCTGGCCGCGTACAAAGAAAAACGGGGCGAGGATTTCGCTGGAGAATTGCACGACTCGGCGACATGGTATTCGGGCGATGTCGATGAGTTCAGGAAGAAGGCGGCGGAGGTGGGCATCCGGGCAACGGAAGATGAAGACATCCGTTCGCTCCGGGAACTGCTGATTATCGGCCTGAAGGGGATCGCCGCCTACGCCGACCACGCCGCGATTCTTGGCTCTGAGAAAAAAGAGATCTGGGACTTTCTAAGCGAAGCCCTCTCCTCCACCACAGAGGATCTTTCGGTAGACGAGATGGTGGCCCTGGTGATGAAGACCGGCGAGACCGCCGTAACCACCATGGCGCTCCTGGACGAGGCCAACACCTCGGCCTACGGAAACCCTGAGATCACAGAGGTGAACATCGGAGTCCGCGACAACCCCGGGATCCTTATCTCCGGTCACGATTTAAAAGACATGGAGGAACTGTTAAAGCAGACCGAGGCAACGGGCGTGGATGTCTACACCCACGGCGAGATGCTCCCGGCCAACTCCTACCCGGCCTTCAAAAAGTACGACCACTTCGTCGGCAACTACGGCGGTTCATGGTGGAAACAGAACCAGGAGTTCACATCCTTTAACGGCCCGATCCTGATGACCACCAACTGCATTATCCCTGTCAGGGATTCCTACAAGGACCGGATTTTCACCACCGGGATGGCAGGCTACCCGGGCGTGAGACACATTCCGGACCGCGTGGACGGCCGGCCGAAGGACTTTTCGCCGCTTATCGAGCTGGCTAAAAAATGCGAGCCTCCCGAGGAGATCGAGACCGGCGCCATCGTGGGCGGTTTCGCACATAACCAGGTCCTGGCGCTTGCCGACAAGGTGGTGGAAGCGGTGAAATCCGGGGCGATCAGACGGTTCGTGGTGATGGCCGGCTGTGACGGGCGTCATAAAACCAGGAGCTACTACACTGAAGTCGCCGAGCAGCTGCCCGGAGACACGGTCATTCTCACCGCCGGATGCGCCAAGTACCGCTACAACAAGCTCAACCTGGGCGATATCGGCGGTATTCCCCGGTTGCTCGACGCCGGGCAGTGCAACGACTGCTACTCCCTGGTTGTCATCGCCCTGAAGCTGAAGGAGGTCTTCGGCCTGGAGGACATAAACGAACTACCGATCTCCTATGACATTGCATGGTACGAGCAGAAAGCGGTGGCGGTCCTGCTGGCCCTGCTCTATCTCGGTGTGAAAGGAATCCGCCTGGGGCCGACGCTCCCCGCATTCCTCTCCCCCAACGTGCTCAAGGTACTTGTGGAGAAGTTCGACATCAAGCCGATCGGCACGCCCGAGGAGGACCTGAAGGCAATGCTCGGAGAATAAAGTTTTATGAGTTTATCTCGGAGGCAATAACTCATTTAACTGGAACTCATATCAGTGTCTTTAAGTGGTTATTAAAAAGGAGGTGAGAAAAATGCAGAAGCCGAGATTCTTCCTGAGAAGAGCAGCCCACTGTTCCGAGGGCTGCTGTACACGCTCCCGGGCATGAGCCTAAACTGCCCGCCAGTACGAATGTAATTCGTTTTATTGGACAGGATTAACCCTCCTGAGGCGGGCTGGCAGGATGGACAGGATAAGTAAATGAAGAGGCTTCAACCAAGGAAATGGAGTTCATCCCGTCAGCAAGTCCGAATAACTCTTTTTTTGATGAATAAGCAACAAAAGAAAGGAGTGACTTACAGGCTGCTTCTAATTGGCGCGATACTGATTATAAACGTGATCAACGGGTGCTCAAAAGACAGAGGAAGAGAACAGGCAACAGAGATGAACCGCACAAACATGATGATTAAAGAGAAAAGCCCATACCTTCTTCAGCACGCCCACGACCCGGTTAACTGGTATCCATGGGGAGAGGAGGCCTTCGATAAGGCTAAAAAAGAGGACAAGCCCGTATTCCTCTCCATTGGATACTCCACCTGCCACTGGTGCCACGTAATGAAACACGAATCATTCTCCGACCCGGTGACGGCAAAGATCATGAACAAAAACTTCGTCTCCATCAAGGTCGACAGGGAGGAGCGCCCCGACGTCGACTCGATCTACATGACGGCTGTACTGCTCCTTACAGGGAGGGGCGGATGGCCCCTCTCGGTCTTCCTCACGCCGGACGGGAAGCCGTTTTACGGGGGAACCTACTTTCCTCCCGAGGACCGCTGGGGAATGCCGGGCTTCAAAACGGTGCTCAACTCCATTGCCGACGCCTGGAAAATGGATAAGATAAAGGTCCTCGCCTCGGGCGATAGCCTGGCGAACCTCATCCGCCGGCAGGTAGAAGGCGCGGGAACAGGCGGCCCGGAGCTGACACCCGCCACGCTCGATACCGCCTTCAATCAGCTTTCCAGCCAGTTCGACTCGCGCCACGGGGGATTCGGCACCGCGCCAAAGTTTCCGATGGGGCACACCCTATCCTTCCTCTTGAGATATTGGAAGCGGGCGGGCAGCAAAAAGAGCCTCGAGATGGTGGAGAAGACGCTCGATGCGATGGCAAGCGGCGGGATGTACGACCAGCTGGGGGGAGGATTTCACCGCTACTCCACCGACAGGAGTTGGATCGTTCCCCACTTCGAGAAGATGCTCTACGATCAGGCAATGCTCTCCAGGGCCTACCTCGATGCCTACCAGGGCACGCGTAAGGAAGAATATGCGCGCGTTGCAAAGGAGATCCTGGACTACGTCCTGCGGGATATGACCGCTCCGGAAGGTGGCTTCTACTCGGCCGAGGACGCCGACAGTTTGACGCCCGATGCGCCCGCCTCTGGTATAAAGCGGGAAGGCGCCTACTACATCTGGTCAAAGGACAGGATACTGGATCTCCTGGGGAAGGAGAATGGGGAGCTCTTCTGCTATGCCTACGGTGTGAAGGATAAAGGGAACGCACCAGACGATCCTCACGGAGAGTTTGAGGGAAAGAACATTCTTCACCGCGCCCATGGCGCGGAGGGAGCAGAAGCCCGTTTTGAAAAATCGCCTGAAGAGGTCAGGAAAATTCTGGATGACAGCAGGGCGAAACTCTTCGCCGCCCGCTCGAAGCGCCCGAGGCCTCACCTGGACGACAAGATACTCACCGATTGGAACGGCCTCATGATCGGAATCCTCGCGCGCGCGTCACGCGTTCTTAGCAACAAGAGATACCTTGAAGCTGCCGAAAAGGCGGCTGACTTCATATTGACAAAACTGAGGAGAGAGGACGGGCGGCTCCTCCACCGCTACCGTAAGGGAGATGCCGCCATACCGGCCTATCTCGACGATTACGCTTTTCTAATCAACGGCCTCATCGAGCTCTACCAGGCCTCCTTCGAACCACGATACCTCGAGGAAGCCGAAAACCTTTCGGACAGCATGGTGAGTCTCTTCGGCGAGGGAGAAGAAGGCGGCCTCTTCTCGACAGGTAACGACACGGTAGCGATCCTTGCCAGGGAACGGGATAGCCATGACGGCGCAATCCCCTCGGGCAATTCCATCGCCGCCCTCGATCTCCTCCGTGTGGGGAGGATCACTGCCCAGCCTTCGCTGGAGGCGAGGGGCCGCGCCATAATGGACGCGTTCTCCGGTAAGATCAACCAGACACCAACAGCCCACACGCAGATGCTCACCGCGCTGGATTTCGCCATCGGCCCCACAAAGGAGATCGTTATCGCTGGAGAGGGGGACGATCCAGACGTCCTTAAGATGGCCCAGTTTATCGATTCGATCTTTATGCCCAACAAGGTTGTCGTGCTCCACGGCTCCGGCAAGGGGGCTAAGGCAATAGAGGCACTTGTCCCCTACCTCAAGGAGATGACTCCGATAAAGGGGAAAGCAACAGCTTACGTCTGCGAGAGCTATAGCTGCAAGCTTCCGACAACCAGTCTCGAGGGTCTCGATGAGTTACTGTCGGGCAATCCGGGCCGGGGAGGAATTGAAGGAAATGCTCGGAAGCAATAACTCATTTAACCCACAAACTCAGAAACTCATATAGGTGTTTTCAGTGGTTCAAATAAATAGGGAGATAGCCGGGTTTCATGATAAAATTGACAGGTACCTATAAAGCAAAAATGGTGGAGATACGGAGGAGATTAAGGGAGTTCGCGGAGGTTCTCTCTCAATCAGAAAAAAGGGTCTTCGCGGAACTCTGCTTCTGTATATGCACGCCCCAGTCGAAAGCTGTCGCTTGCGATAAAGCGGTCAACAGGCTGGAGAAAAGCGGCGTACTCTATGACGGTAGTCTGGGGAAAATAAGGGCCGGATTAAATGGAGTCCGGTTCCCCAACAACAAGGCGCGGTACATAGTCGAAGCGCGAAGGCTCTTTACAAAGCGCGGCGGGCTCAATATCAAAGACGCGCTGAACAGAGAAGATATAGAGGGGACGCGGGAATGGCTCGTGCGTAATGTTAAAGGGCTTGGATATAAAGAGGCGAGTCACTTCCTCAGGAACATAGGTCTGGGGAACAACCTGGCCATACTGGATGTTCACATACTGAAAAACCTGTTGAGGTATAACGTGATCGAGGAAATCAGGAAAAACTTATCGAGGAAGCAATACATGCTGATAGAAGAAGGGATGAGGCGGTTTTCAAAAAGGGTGAAGATTCCGATGGCCGAGCTCGACCTCCTGTTCTGGTCAATCGAAACGGGAAAGATATTGAAGTAGAGGACATGTCCATGGTCATTTTGAAAGGGATATTATCCGAGTCCTTCCGGCTGCTGAACGAGATGTCCCTGTATTTGCTCATCGGATTTCTATGCGCCGGGATACTTCACATCTTTATCTCCGCCCGGACGATAGCGAGGCATCTCGGCAAAGGCAATCTCCTCTCGGTGATAAAGGCGTCACTGTTCGGCGTGCCGCTCCCACTGTGTTCCTGCGGGGTCATACCCGCCGCGATGTCCTTAAGGCGGGAAGGGGCAAGCAAAGGATCAACCATATCATTTCTGATATCCACGCCGACGACGGGAGTCGACTCGATATTCGCGACATACGCCCTGCTGGGGCCGGTTTTTGCCGTTTACCGGGTCATAGCGTCTTTCACCGCCGGCGTGTTTTCCGGGATTTTATCCAATATTTTTCTCGGCCCGGATGGAACTTCTCAAAGAAAAGAATCGGATAAAAAATGCCCTGCATGCGGAGAACCTGATTGCCAATTCAACCATTCCTTTATCGAAAGAGCCGGATCCGTATTCCACTACGCTTTCGTGGAACTTCTCTCCGGAATCAGCAAGTGGCTGCTGCTCGGAATCCTGATAGGCGGCGTCATCTCGTTCTTGATTCCGGATACGTTTTTCAGGGATTACATGGGCCGCGGCTGGCAGGCGATGATATTGATGCTGATTATAGGCATCCCCATGTATGTATGCAGCACGGGCTCCATACCGATAGCCGCGGCGCTGATGTTCAAGGGGATGAGTCCCGGCGCGGCATTTGTTTTTCTTCTGGCCGGGCCCGCGACCAACACGGTAACCATCACAGTCGTCGGCAGGGAACTGGGCAAGAAGGCCCTGCTTATATACATAGTGACGATCTCTGTCTCTGCAATTCTTTTCGGAATCATCCTGAACATCATGTGGGACTGGATTGGAGCGCCGTCATTTGATTTTCACATCACGCACAAAATATTGCCCGCATGGTTGAAAACATCGGCGACGGTAATCCTCTCCGGCCTCATAATCTATTCCCTGATCCGGAAGAGGCTGCCGGAAAGAAAGGAGGTGGTCGAAGAAACCGGCGGAAAACCCGGGACGTGCCACTAGAATACAACAAAAAGGCCCGGAAAACGGGCGGAAAGGAGAGTCGATCATGGGACTGAAGGGATCACAGACGGAAAAGAACCTTATTGCGGCTTTCGCCGGAGAGTCACAGGCGCGAAATCGCTACACCTACTTCAGCGGCAAGGCGCGTAAGGAGGGCTTCAGACAGATCTCTGAGATATTCGAGGAGACCGCCAACCAGGAGAGGGAGCACGCCAAGCGCCTCTTCAAGTTCATGACCGGCGGCGAGGCCGAGGTTTCAGCGTCCTTCCCGTTCGGCATGATCGGTTGCACCGTGGACAACCTGAAGGCCGGCGCCGCGGGGGAGAACTACGAATGGACGGAGATGTACCCGTCATTCGCAAAGACGGCGCGTGAGGAAGGGTTCGAGGAAATAGCGAGCGCGATGGAGGCGATCGCGGTTGCCGAGAAGCAGCATGAGAAGCGGTACCTGGCGCTCGCGGAGAATATCGAGAAGGGCCGCGTCTTCAAGCGTGAGAAGCCGGTTGTCTGGCGCTGCCTCAACTGCGGCTATATCCACGAAGGGATAGAGGCCCCCGGGGCATGTCCCGCCTGCGCCCATCCGCAGGCCCATTTCGAGATGCTTGGAGAAAACTGGTAAGGCAATGTCCGCCAATAAATTAGCTCGCTACGCTCGCAAATTTATGTGGCTCCGACTGCGTCGGAGCATTAGTGGTAGCCGTCCCGAATGCTTTCGGGACGCCCGCTTCAGGAGGGGGTGCGGCTATCTTTGAAAATATGACAAATTCCTATACCACCAAGTCACAAAAACACAAAGGTTTAAAATGGTGTAAAGTTAAAACATAAGGTTCTTCTCCAATTCAGTTGAAGCTGAACACTGGAATACCTCTTATAAGCAATACCCTCTCCCCCCAATTTTTGGGGGGAGAGGGAAGGGTGAGGGGGGTAATATATGGAGTGATTTTATCATCAACTATTTTGGAGAAGACCCAAACATAAAAGGAGGTATAAGATGACGGAGAGACTCCAGGTTTATAAGTGCGAGGTCTGCGGAAACATCGTGGAGGTGCTGCACGCGGGGGCGGGACAGCTCGTCTGCTGCGGGCAGCCCATGAAACTCCAGGAAGAGAACACCATCGATGCGGCCCGTGAAAAACATGTTCCGGTAATCGAGAAGACCGGGGAGAGTATCAGGGTCAAGGTGGGAAGCGTGCCGCACCCTATGGAGGAAAATCACTACATCGAATGGATTCAACTCGGAACGGGAGAGAAGGGCTGCGGTCAGTTCCTGAAGCCGGGCGGTTCACCCGAGGCTCTCTTCCCGGCCGTCGACGGGCAGGTCATTGCCCGCGCCTACTGCAATCTCCACGGCCTGTGGAAAAGCTAAGTGAATAGGGGGTAAAAATGGGGATTCGATTCAACGCTGATGAGATCTTCGAGATCGCCGAACAGATTGAAAGGAATGGTGCCAGGTTCTATCGAAAGGGTGCCGAGGGGATCGGCGATGCCGAAAACCGGAAGCTCCTACTCGATCTGGCCGTCATGGAGGACGACCACGAAAGGACCTTCGCCTCCATGAGAACGGAGCTGACCAAGGAGGAAAAGAAGCCTACAGTCTTCGATCCCGAAGAGCAGGCGCCCGCATACCTCCGGGACCTGGCCGACGGGCATGTCTTCGACATGCGGAGAGACCCTTCGGAGACGCTCACAGGCAAGGAGACTATGGAGGATATCCTCCGCAAGGCAATCGATGTGGAAAAGGATTCCGTGATCTTCTACCTCGGGATGAAGGAAATGGTTCCGGCAAGGCTTGGGGGAGCAAGGGTGGATGCCATCATACACGAGGAGATGGAGCACATAGTCACCTTGAAGGGGAAGCTCGCTTCACTTATTACCAGTAGAGTAAAATAGTTCAATTTGTCATTGCGAGGAGCGGAGCGACGGAGCAATCCCAATGCCTTGCGAACCAAGAGATTGCTTCGCCCCGATAAATCGGGGCTCGCAATGACAGAGTGTTATGTAATTAACCTATTTTTACGCTCGGAGTAATAAAAGATAACAGTCTGAAGCTAAAACAACAACAACAGGAGGCAGTAAAATGGACAAGTACGTATGCACAATTTGCGGCTACGTGTACGACCCGGAGAACGGCGATCCCGATAAGGGGGTCCCCGCGGGGACCCCCTTCGAGAAGGTCCCCGACGACTGGGTCTGTCCTATATGCGGGGCGGGAAAGGACGACTTCGAGAAGGAGGCATAAGGATGGAGCCTGTAGAAGTAAAGCAGGGCATCTACTGGGTCGGCGGCATAGACTGGGACCTTCGAAACTTCCACGGATACATTACACAGCGGGGGTCAACCTACAACGCCTACCTCATAGTGGACGAGAAGATCGTCCTCGTCGACACGGTGAAGCACTACCTCTTCGACGAGATGCTGGCTCGCATCAGAAAGGTCGTTGATCCCTCAAAGATAGACTACATCGTCGCCAACCACGTCGAGATGGACCACTCGGGGTGCCTGGTCGGGATGGCTGAGATAGCTGAAAAAGCCGTGGTCCTCACCTCCCCGAAAGGGGAGGAGGGACTAAGGCGGCATTTCAAGAAGGACCTTAATTTCAGGATCGTTCAGAACGGCGAGACGGTGAACATCGGCAAACGCGACTTGCAATTTTTCCACATGCCCATGGTCCACTGGCCCGACTCCATGGCGACCTACTGCCCGCAGGAGAAGCTTCTCCTCCCAAACGACGCCTTCGGCCAGCACATCGCCACAGCCGAACGCTTCGACGACGAGGTCCCTTTCGACATCCTACGCGAGGAGGCGGCGAAATACTACGCGAACATAGTCCTCCCCTACGGCTCTCAGGTCCAGAAGGTGCTCCATGCCCTATCATCGCTGGAGATCGATATGATCGGGCCCAGCCACGGCATCATCTGGCGCTCGCACATCCCGGACATTCTCGCTGCATACGAAAAATGGGCGAACAACGACACGGATAAAAAAGCCCTCATCGTCTACGACACGATGTGGGGCAGCACCAGGAAGATGGCATACGCCCTCAAAGACGGCCTCGAGGAGTGCGGAATCCCCGTGACCATGCGCAACCTCGAGCTGACGCACATATCGGACATCATGGCGGACGTCCTCGAATCCAGAGCCATCCTAATCGGCTCGCCCACGCTCAACAAGGGGATGATGCCGACAATCGGAGCCCTTCTCACCTACCTCACGGGCCTGTGTCCGAAGAAGCGGACAGGCATGGCGTTCGGCTCGTACGGCTGGGCGGAGAAATCGGTCGGTGAGATCGAGGAGGCCATGAAGGCCATGAAATGGGATGTGCCCATCGACGGCCCGAGAATTCGGTACGTTCCGGATCCGGAGGAGCTTGAGGAGGTTCGGGAAACGGGCAAACAACTCGGGGCTATAATCAATAAATGAGGTTTCCCTTCAAATCTTTAGAGCCTGAATCCTAAATGACTATTCAGATAAAATCCCCTCTCCGCCTATCGGCTTAGCTTTACCAACATCTCCCCTCCCCTGGCGGGAGGGGGTTAGAACATAAGGAGATTCAAAAATGGTAACTAAAATCATTGCCGGGATCGTCATCGGCGGCGGCGCAGGCTTCGCCGGTGGATACTTCGGAAGGTGTTCATCCGGCACGTGTCCCCTCACGAGCAACTACTACATAAGCACCATTATCGGCGCCGTAATCGGCTTCTTGATCGCCACAGCAAGAAGATAACGCGACGACCCCATTATGGACGTAGGCCAAAGACGCAAGGCATGGCACGGAGAGGAATGGCACACGCCGAATCGATAATCATAACCATCGTCTTCCTCTTCATCTTAGGCTTCTTCAAGACAAGGATAACTAAAGTGCACTGGCTGAAGAGTGTCATGGAGACACTGATGATCGGCGTCATGTCCATCCTTGTCGGCCCCGTCCGGTTCATCCGCTGCGGACTATCATGCGATGCAGTCTAAGTACATGGTTTCGGGTTTCGAGGATTAATTTTCTGCCCGTCTCCCTCCTTCCCTACACGGTGGGAGCTCTGTGGGGGCTCCGCTCGGGCGCCTTCAGCTTCGGCGTCTTCATCGTGGGTCTGGCCGGCACGGGCCTCGTTCATGTCACCGCCAACCTCTTCAACGAGTACTGGGATTTCCGCCAGGGCGCAGATTCCCTGATGGGGGAGTATTCCCCTCACTACGGCGGTTCGCGTTCCATCCAGCGGGGCGCGGTAGCTCCCTCCTCCGTGCGCCGTGCCGCGTGGCTCTGTCTCGTGAGCGCCCTGGCTTCCGGCTTCGTCCTTTCAGTGATACTGATGAGTCCCCTCCTTCTCGGCATGATCGTCGGGGCGGCTTTCATCGCATGGGCCTATACCGCGCGCCCCCTCTCTCTCTCATACCGCGGTCTGGGAGAGGCATCGCTTTTTATCGCCTTCGGCCCCCTGCTCGTGGGAGGCGGGTACTATCTGCAGGCAATGCGCCTCGATCTGTCGGTCATTCTCCTCTCGGTGCCTTCAGGCCTGCTGGTCACGGCCCTGCTGGTGGCGAACGAAGTGGCCGACGTCCGGACCGACTCCCACGCCGGCAAGGCGAATCTCGCCGTACGATGGGGAGCAGGCCGCGCCTCCGTCCTGGTGGCGGCCTTCCTTCTCCTCGCCTATCTGGTCACCGGGACGGCGACCGTGTGCGGCGTTTTCTCCCCCGCGTTTCTCTTTTCATTTCTCACGGCTCCCCTGGCGCTGCAGTCGTTTCTCTCTTTGAGGAGGTCGATTTCCGCCGGCGCGGGATTCCGGGAGAGCAGCGCGGGAATGTTCAGGTTCTTTTGCCTCTATCATTGTAGTATCGCGCTGATTATAATGCTGACGTGAGACCTGATACGCATACGGATCTTGCACGCCTCGACGGAAGGATCGCCGAACTGCTGGACACTTCACCGTCTTTTCTTTCCGATCTTCGCCGCCTCACCCTTAGCTCCAGGGGCAAAAAGCTGCGCGGGAGGATCATTCTGGTTCTCGGCGATTTCCTCTCCGCGGACGGGGAGAAGCTTCTCGAGGCCGCCGCCGCCGTTGAGACCGTCCACCTTGCCACGCTCATTCATGACGACATAATCGATCGCGCGGACAGGCGGCGTTCCGGGACCGCGCTTCACCGGTCCAAGGGTATCGTCCCCGCCGTCCTGTACGGCGACATTCTTTTTACGCGCGGGGCCGCCGCGATCCATTCCATCGGAAAACGCCGTCTGACGGAGCTGTTCCTGGCGACGGTCCATTCTCTCTGCTCCGGCGAGATCCTCGAGTCGGAGCTGGCGGGAAGGTTCCCATGGAAGGTGCGTGATTATTACCGGGTAATCGATTTGAAGACGGCTTCCCTCTTCCGTTTTTGCTGCCGGGCGCCCGGCATCATCGCCGGCCTGGGCGGCCGGAGACTCGAGGTCCTCGACCGATTCGGCTTCAACCTAGGCATCTTCTACCAGATCTGCGATGATTGCATGGATTTCGCGCCTTCTTCCCCCTCCTCCGGCAAGATCGGCCTGATGGACCTCAAGAACGGCGTCCCCAACCTCCCGGTGGCGCTCGCGGCCCGTGACCCGCATCTGAAAGAAATGCTCGCGAAGGCCCTCCGTCCGGGCGCCGACAACAGCCGTGTACGCCGGCTGGCGGCCCTCGTGCGGAAGGGAGGGTTCGTGAGGAAGGCCGGCCGGACCGCCTCGGTGTACCTTGATAGTGCGCAGGATGATTTGAAGACGATACGGGCATGGGGGAAGGAGCGCTCGCCGGGCCTGCTGGAGGGGTATATGGAAGAGCTGGGGCGCTTACTCACGCGGGCGGCAGGGGATTGACGGTGGCCTCTCCCATGATTGTTGTGGCGGGGGGCGGCTTTGCCGGTTTGCGCCTGATCGAATCGCTTCGCGCCCGCGATGCCGACCTGGGGATCACCCTCATCGATCCGCGGGCCGAGGCGGTCTTTTTGCCCCTGCTTCCCGACGTTGTCGCCGGCAAGGTACGGGACAGGAGGCTCCTGTATCCCCTCTCGAAGTTTTGCGCCGATCGTCGCGTCGAGCTGGTATGCGGGCGCGCGGCGAAACTCGAGGGGGAGCGCGCCGTCATTCTCGAGGGCGACAGGAAGGTCCCCTTCGATTACCTTGCAGTTTGTTGCGGCGCGGAACCGGACTTCCACGGGAACGAAGACGCGCATCGTCTGGCCTACACCCTCTATAGCGCGCGCGACGCTCTCAGGCTGCGTGAGAGGGTGAAGGCGGTCGCGGCCGCCGGACGTCCGCACACCTTCATCGTCATCGGGGGCGGCTATACGGGATTGGAGACGGCCACGGCTCTCGGATACCTTCTGGCGCGGCTGATTCGCTCGGGGACAATCTCACCTTTTTTCATTCGCGTCGTCGAGCTCGCGCCGAAGGTGCTGGGGGGTCTGCCGGAGTCGATAGCGGACCCCGTGCGGCGCGAGGTCGATCATCTGGGAATCCGCCTCTCCGTCTCGGCGACCATCGGCGATATGAACGAGAAGTTCGTCGAGATCGATGGCGAGAGGGTCACCGACTTCACCCTCATCTGGTCCGCTGGCGTCAGGGTCGTTGATTTTGTTCGGTCAATCGAGGCGGATAAGGACAAGCAGGGGAGGCTCGTCGTCGATCCCGACCTGCGGCTTCCCTCTTCGCGGAATATCTACGCCCTGGGCGATTGCGCTCACTTCGAAGCCGGCGGCGGACCCCTCCGGATGGCGGTTCAATTCTCATGGGCGCAGGGTCCCGTTGCGGCTGAAAATATCCTCAGGCAGATAGGGGGCCGCGAGCCGCACGCCTATAAACCCCGCGATTTCGGCTATCTTGTCCCTCTCGCGTCGTGGCGTGCCTGGGGAAAGGTGGGCGGAGCCACCGTGGGGGGCATGGTCGGTTCGTTCTTCCACTATTTCATGTGTATTTTTCGTACGAAAAGATGCAGAAACAAAATCGGGATTGTCTGGGACCTCGTTTCTGTTCGTCGCCGTGTAGGGTCAAAACTTCTTTGAGGAAATAAGAAAAAGTATTGGACAGGATTAACGGGATTAACAGGATGAAAAAATATATTATGGTTCGTCCCATCTCCTGATGGGACGAACCATATCACATGGAACGCCTCATCTTTGCTTCTGCCTAAATAGTGAAAACTATTGACAATTCCAGTGGGATAATATATAGAACGTAGTGTTGTTGCAGCGTTCGATGTGCTGGCATATCGACCAAGGAAGGCAACTGTTAGAGTAAAGGTGACTTATCGCCATACCGTTTGGGACTGAGAAGACGTGTTATACGGCTCACAAGCATGTGTTCCGCGAATTATGCGGACCTATTTAATCAGTGTTCGGCTTAAGAGAATAAGCAAATCGCTCTAAGTTGGAGATAAGAATATGAGAATCTCTCGATTGCGAGTCGTGCATTATCGGTCTATTCGAGACGAAAGCCTCGACTGCGATACCCTCACAATATTGGTAGGCCGAAACGGTGCAGGGAAATCTTCGTTTCTCCAAGCCCTTCGTCTCTTCATGGACACCGCCACCTCGCCCGCAACCGAGGATTTCTACAACCATGATCCCTCGAAACAGATCCAAGTGGAGGCCACCTTTTCAGATCTTAGTGTGGAAGAGCAAGCTGAGTTTCAGAGCTATCTAGACGCTGGATGCCTTGTGGTACAACGAAGATTCCCGACAGGTGAATACTATGGACGTACAAATGGGTGTGAGGACTTTGAACCGATCAGAGAAAAGCTACGCCAAAAGGCAAAAGTCAGCGAAGTCACTCCAGAACTTATTAAACTAGTTGATAGTGGGAAATATCCTGGTCTCGAAGCGGTTAAACGAGGAATACCAGATGAGCTTAATCGGTGGGAACGCGATAATCCAACTTGGTGCAAGCCGTACTTCCGCGCTGGACTCTTCCAAGGTCCTACCAACATCGCCGGCGGGAAAATGCGTAGTCGAACTCATTTCGTATACGTTGCCCCCGTAAGAGAAGCCGAGGCTGATGCATCTGGCGGAGTTAAGCAGAGTCCTTTGGCGACCCTGGTATCACCGCTCGTAAATGCAATCACTGAAAAAAATCCGGCAGTGAAGACTGCTCGGGAGACGCTTGAGAATGGTTACGGAGCATACAAAACTGCAGTGGAAGGCGCACCTGAGAAAGGTTCCTTGGAGTCGAATCTCACAACATTGCTTCAGCGTTATGAAAAAGGTGCTGCAGCGGAGATACAGTTGAATTTAGAAGATAAGTTGGCTCTTCCACCTGCAAGACCAAGGGTATGGCTTGTTGAGGATGGCTTCAAGGGGGACGTTGCTCGTAAAGGCCACGGGCTACAGAGGCTGTTCATTTTTTCGATTCTCGAGTTGTATGAGAAGTTTCGTGGAAGAACTCCTGATTCTGTTGCTCCTGGCAATATGGTTTTAGTGATCGAAGAGCCTGAACTGTACCAACATCCAGCGCGATCACGCGCCCTGGCGCAAATTCTTTCAGACCTATGCAATCCCAAGGAAAAAAGCGGATTCCAGTTTCAGGTGTTTTACTCAACGCATTCGCCCTACTTTGTAAGCATCGACAATTTCCAGTCCATACGGAGGATTGAGAAGATGCCGGTGCCTGATGGCCCAATGGAAACAAAGGTAAGGCGGACAAGTCTCAAGGAAGTAGGGGAACGCGTCCTTGATGCACTTCATCGTGATGATGATGCGACGGAAGCAAGCTCTTGGGCGAGGTTAAAATCCATATTGGGGATTCGCGGCAGTGAAGGCTTTTTTGCCGACGGTGTGATTCTAGTCGAAGGCACAGAGGATGAAGCAGTTATTGGAGCATTTGCAGAGCACAAGAAGGTGTCTTTGGATGCTGCAGGCATTTGCATTATTCCAGCTGAGGGTAAGACCAAATTGCCTAGCCTGTTGGCGTTGTACCAGAGCCTCGGAATTAATGTTTATTTGATCTTCGACGCAGATGGAGATCAACCGACTGATGAGAAGGCTAAGACTGAGTATAACAAGGCGCTACTGTCCATGATCGGGGAATCGCCAGAGGCACGACCCAAGACAATAATTGCATGTAATGGCGCGGTATGGTCAAACAAGTTCCTCGATGAAATTCAAGAAGCCATCGGGAAAATGAAATGGAGGGCGGCTTTTAGCGAGTCGTGTAAAGAGTTTGCATTATCCGCTGAGCAGGCGAAGAAGAAGTATGCCGTAATCTGGAGAACAATAGAGATTCTTCTTGGTCAAGGGCTAACATGTGATCTCTTGGAAAAACTGTGGGAGTCGATTATGAAGCGTTTTGGACTGCAATCGGAAGTGGCTGGAGTGGGCACAGAGTCTAAAGGAAGGTCGATAGGATAACCGCAGCGATCGTCTTGGAAGACAAAATACAAGACGAACTGAACCATCGCATTGAGCACTACACTGTTTCTGCTGCCACTTCACCAGCGAGGCTCCTACATGATGTTATACGCCACAAATTTGGAGCATTGGCTAATAGACGGTAAGTGGAGGGAAGGGGCAGATCTTTAAATTTCACAAATGAGTCTATAAACACAGAAACTAACCATGTATTTCGCGATTTATACGGACACATCTAATCAATGTTATGTACCCAGGAGCAAACCATGAATGAGGCTCTCCTTTGGCTGATCTTTATCGGCACAACCCTGACCGTGACCCTTGTGGTCGTAGTGCTGCTCCGTTTGTCGCGAGCTTTCCAAGATGCCGGGAAAGAACTACGTGACGAGCTCCGAAAGGGACGGGAGGAGGCACTGAATGCATCAAAGGACCTCCGGGAGGAGGTAAGGGCTGGTCTGAAGTCAGCCAACGATACTCTATCCAAGACTCTGGAAAGTATGGCCAAGCTTCAGCAGAATCAGCTTGACGGTATGACGAAGCAGCTGAAAGAACTTACGGATTCCAACCAAGGCACACTGGAGCGCATCCGGACCACCCTTGACGCCCGCGTCAAGGAACTTCAGGACGGTAACGAAAAGAAGCTAGAAGAAATGCGAAAAACAGTCGACGAGAAGCTCCACGATACCCTCGAGAAACGCCTTGGCGAGTCCTTCAAACTCGTCAGTGAGAGATTAGAAGCAGTGCAGAAGGGTCTTGGCGAGATGCAGAATCTAGCCATGGGAGTGGGAGATCTCAAGCGGGTGTTGACAAATGTGAAGGCGCGCGGGACGTGGGCCGAAGTCCAGCTGGGAGCGATTTTGGAGCAGATTCTTGCCCCCGGACAATACGATAGGAACGTCCGCATAAAAGCTGAAACGTCGGAGGCAGTAGAGTTTGCCGTTAGACTGCCCGGTCATAAGGACGAGCCTGAGGCCTGTGTATGGCTTCCCATTGATTCAAAGTTTCCCCAGGAGGACTACCTCCGCTTGCAGGAAGCTGCAGAAAGAGCTGATCCTGAGGCCGTTCAGAAGGCTGCTGATGCTTTGTCTCGGACAATCCGGACCGCCGCGAAGGATATTCATGACAAGTATGTGAACCCACCAAGTACAACCGACTTCGCGATCATGTTCCTCGTGACTGAGGGGCTATATGCGGAGGTGCTTCGCCAGCAGACTCTTGTCGAAGACCTGCTGAACAAGTATCGGGTTGTCGTAGCCGGTCCCACTACTTTAGCAGCAATTCTTAATAGCCTGCACATGGGTTTCCAGACCTTGGCGATCGAACAAAGGGCCGCGGAGGTGTGGAAAGTACTTAGAGCTGTAAAGACAGAGTTCGGCAAGTTTGGTGAAGTGCTGGATAAGGTCAAACGGCAACTAAACACTGCGAGCCGTACGATCGATCAGACTGGCGTACGGACTCGTGCCATGGAGAAGAGGCTACGTTCAGTCGAGCAGTTGCCTGAGGAGGAAGCCGCTAGGATTCTTGAATTGCCAGCCGCACATGAAAAGGTTGAGATGGAGGAGCCGGAAACGGAGGCAGGGGTCGATGAGGATGAGATCCCATTCTAATCCGGTGGCGCGACTAACTCTGGCCACATAACAAGGTGATGCACCTGCCGGTCCGTTTGGTGGCCCGCAGGTGATCGCCAATCCGTTCTGACCTACTATGACATTACTTGTTTCATGGATAGGAGTTGACACCCACGGTACTGCATCCGCTTATATCGCTGCAGATAGTCGTGTAAGTTGGGGTGATATTGCAATTTTTGACCATGGAAGGAAAGTTTTCGCATTTCGTCACTCACCAGATATACTTGGGTATTGTGGTGATGTGGTCTTCCCTACAATGGTTCTTTCTCAAATAGCAGAAATGGCGGATCAAGGCTTACTATTCTCGCCTCAATCGTCGTGCAAAGAAAGATTTGAATCGATAAAAGAAAAACTTGTGCATCAATTTCACAAATACCCGAGGATGGTGAAAGGGATTACTGCAGATATATTGCAAGTGATACACATTTCCAGAGACCCAACTAACAATTTGAAATTCGAGTGTCGACTCATTGAATGGACGCGCGAAAAAGGCTGGTCTGGGAAAGATATAGCGATGCCAAAAAAGTCGGATATACTTTTTATACTCGGATCAGGTTCAAAGGAATTCAAAACAAATTTTGACCGTTATAAAAATGGACCTGATCGTGGTACAAGCCGAAGTGTATTTCACTGTTTTTGTGATACCCTATTCAATATTAAAGATGAGAAGTGCGGTGGTGCACCACAATTAGTCGGCATATACAGAAAGCCTGAATCATCGGCTATGACGTATGGAATAATAAGGGAGAAACAGAGATATTTCCTTGGTGCACGAATAGACAAAGATGTTGAGTTCAATCGTGTTGAATGGCGAAATGATTTATTTGAGCTTTGCGATGGGAAGACAATGAAGAAATTTGCACAAGCTCAATCTCAACCAGATATTTTAAGAAGGAATTAAAACAGGCAACTCCCTGGACCCCCACCATCTTAACATTACACAATTTTATCGATCTTTTGGGGGGGCGAGGTGCTGTCGGAGGTCTCGGCGTTTTTTTGCGCCGAGCCTCCTACTCAGGGTTAATGTAAACCTTACCCTGAACAAGCATCCCAGGATAATATAGTCAGAACAAGGGCATGCACTCTGATCCCAAAAGCCTTGCGGCTTTAGGTCCAGGTGATGCCCGGCGTTGAAAGAACCTGGGAGTCGATCGCGGATAGCCAACGACTGACTTGTTGGATATTGCCACAGATTCATCTAAAGTTGAAATTGGTTCTCAATGCGACATCGACTTAGAAATCCACAGAGTTATTGACGCCAATTATGGCGATAGTTGTCCGTAGATGCTGGGAGAAACAGAAAACCACGAAGTAATAGTTCGTATTATGTTGTTCTCAAAGTGCCAAATGAAAGATGAAGCACAGGTGCCCTGACCGGTTTGGATCGGAATGGCGAGCTTTGGTGAGAACGGAGGAACCTAACGTGAGTGATAACGAACGGCTTGGGAATAAGATCCGTACTTGGCTGGATAAGCAGGGCTATCCCCTTGAAATGCGGACTGCTGCTGCCTTTCGCGCTGAGGGGCTAACGGTAATGCAGTCACAGTACTATCTAGACCCCGAGACGCAGAAACCACGCGAGATAGATGTGATATGCGACATGGCGAATAGTGAACTCCCGGTCGCCTGCCTTCGTCTCGTAATCGAATGTAAGTCAGGTAACAAACCGTGGATTGTCTTCTCATCGGCCCATACCCTTTACGGATTCAATCGGCTCTTCGCCCTAGGTGTGCTGTCCGACACCGTGAGGAGAGAGTTGGCGGCGACTACTCCAGACGGTCCTGAACGCCTCATGTGGTTCAAGAAGGACGGTCGCGTCGGATACGGGGTAGCTCAAGCGTTCACGGATGAAAGCCCTACACCTTTTGTAGCCGTTTTGAGCGCAGTAAAGGCCTCCCTTTGGCAGCATACCAACCTCGGCCCGGCCTCAGTGCCACTTTTCGCGGTGTTCCCAGTGGTCGTCTTAGATTCACCGCTATTCGAGTGCTATCTGGACGACCAAGGCTCCCTTCAACTCGCGGAGGTTGCAACCATCGATTTTTTCTTTCAAATGCAGATTGGCAGCTTCTCAGGGACCTGCGTTCGCTTCGTGACCGCAAGGGGTCTCCCCGACTACTGTCGCGAGGTCAAGGCCGAGTTCGGTGCATTGCTTGGAATTCTTGAGCCTACATTCGAGCGCTACTGGGACGTACTCATGCGCCGTGCCGACCGACAGGCTTCCGGGATCGCAGAACCGCAGGAGTAAGGTTAAAGCGCATGTCTGGCATAAACGCGTCGAGGATAAATGTTGTCGAGGCTTTAATCCGAGGGAAGGGGTCAGATCTTTAAACTCGACAACTGAGGATAGAAACACGGAACCCAACTGGAGAATATAGAGCTTATCGCCATATCGTTTGATATTTAGATGACGTGTTATATGGCTAACAAGCATGTGTTCCGCGATTTATGCGGACCCATCTAATCAACATTGGTAGTGCGAAAGGAATGAAAACATCGTGAAAGATTCGCTGCGGACAGGTATCTCTTTCGGGCTCACATCAGCTATCATTACCACACTTGGGCTGATGGTGGGTCTACATTCCGGCACAGGGTCGAGGTTGGTCGTTCTCGGAGGTATCCTCACGATCGCCATTGCCGATGCCTTCTCGGATGCTCTGGGTATTCATGTTTCGGAGGAGTCGGAAAACGTTCACACTCCCAAGCAAATTTGGGGTTCCACCATCGCAACGTTCATAGCAAAGTTCGGCTTTGCTATGACTTTCATAGTCCCGATTCTTCTTCTACCTCTCTTTACGGCCATCGTTGTCAGTCTCGTGTGGGGATTGTCCATTCTTGCAGTTCTGAGCTACTTCATGGCAAAAGCCCAGGGTGAGCAACCATGGAAGATCGTTGGAGAGCATGTCCTGATAGCCGTCGTCGTGATTGGCATCACCCACTGGGTTGGCCACTGGGTGGCGACACTCGGAGCATGAACCAGCACCCGACAAAACACTGGAACGGACCTGGGAAATTCTGTGGCGATTCAATAAGAGTACAGGGCTCTTTCCCAGGTCGCTCAGTTCCATGTCGGAACCAGAAATGCATTGCAGAAACGATCTGTCAATGGTATAAGTAAGGCATGGATAAGACATTCACCAGAACCGGTCGCATATCAGATCAAGGGGACCATAACTTTATTCCTGGTTCGGCCAGTCATCGTCTTGGTCTTGTCTGGCCGCTCACCCAAGAGGTGGCATCTCTGAGCAAGCATCACGATGTTGAACGAAGACTACAAAGAGATGTTGCAGTGCTTAGTCGACGAGGACGTTAGGTTCCTCCTTGTGGGTGCCTATGCCTTGGCAGCCCACGGCTATCCCCGTGCGACGATGGATATTGACATTTGGGTTATGCCATCACTGGGCAATGCGGAAGCCGCGCTGCGGACATTACTTGTGCCTGATCTTCATCGTTGGATGGGGAATCAGGCAAACAAGAAGAAAGGAGGATGGTCATGCCAGAGTTTGGATCTCCCTTTTCGGGGTTGGCGAACGACAGGAAGCTCACGGATGAGGAACTCATCCGGGCAATCCGGTTCATGATCGCTGCGGAGTACGAAGCGATTCAGTTGTACATGCAGCTTGCCGAGTCAACGGACAACAAGCTCGCCATCGAGGTCCTTAAGGACATCGCCGATGAAGAACGTGTTCACGCCGGAGAGTTTCTCCGACTCCTCCGCGAGCTGGCCCCAGATGAAGAGAAGTTCTATGCAGAAGGGGCAGAGGAAGTCGAAGAAGAAATCGAGAAGTCGAAGTAGAACGCTGCCCACAAACCACCCCACAACGGAATGAAGCTGACCTGGGCTTCCGCGCGGCTTTGCTCCGCTCCAACCCAGGTAGCTTATTCCAAATGTCAGGCCTGAGGTAGTTTCCGCAGGCTCTCCCTGACGAAGAAGGCTGCGAAGGAATGGGAAGAAATATACAATTAAATTTTCTGGCTTGAGGCCGGTTTATACATTAATATTATTGGAGACAAACAAACTTAAGGGGAACGAGATGTTTAAAAAGATTGATACTTCTTTTTTTGAAGCTATTGACCGAACGCATAATGTTAAAAGCTTCCGTTTTGACGACTTGGGAGGGATCGATTTCCGCCCGGGGCAGTTCTTCCAGCTTTTCCTGGATTGGGAAGGGCAAGAGCTATCCCATTACTTTTCTTTTTCCAACTCGCCTACGGAGAGGGGCTACCTGGAGTTCACGAAGAAGCTATCAGATAGTTCTTTCTCTCAGGCCCTCCAGGCCTTGCAACCGGGCGACCCGGTTCGGATAAAGCTCCCCATGGGACAGTTTATCTTCGAGGGTCAGTATCCCAAAGTGGTGTTCTTATCCGGCGGCATAGGAATCACTCCCATCCGGAGTATCTGCAAGTTTCTCACCGACACTTCCTCCTCCGCCGAGGCCATCATTTTATATTCGGCCCGGACTAAGCAGGACATCGTTTTTCATGAAGATTTTGTTGAAATGCAGAAACAAAATGAGCATCTATCGGTGATTTATTCAATTACCGACCAGGAACCTTCCCCCGAATGGGATGGACGAACCGGGAGGATCAACTCTGAGATGATGAAGGAAGAAATCCCCGACTTTTCCGGGCGGGTATTTTACGTTTGCGGTCCTCCAGGGATGGTCGAAGCTTTGACTTCTATGCTTAAAAATGAGCTGGGGTTGCCACCGGAAAAGGTAATCTTCGAGAACTTTACAGGTTATTAATATGGGTAAGATACCTGAAGAGATAGTCCGGTTTTTCAAGAAGCGGAATTTTGTTATCGTCTCTACTATTGGCAGTAATGGGATTCCGCATAGTTCTTGCAAGGGATTGGTAAAAATCACCGGTTACGGCAAACTCTACATTATGGATCTCTATAAGGGCAATACGCACAGGAACTTGAAAAAAAATTCACGAATGAGCATCACGGCTGTCGATGAGGATAGTTTTACAGGGTATTGCCTGAAAGGGAGCGCGAAAATAGTGAAGCGGGATAAGCTTTCGCCTTCAATTTTAAGGGCCTGGCGGAAAATGCTTGTTAGAAGAATAAGCCAAAGGCTCATAAAGAGCATCCACGGCGAAAAAGGTCATCCCGCTCATCCTGAAGCCGCGTTGCCCAGGCCCGAGTATTTGATTGTCATGGAACTGAGGAAAATAGTCGATCTAGCACCTCATCCCGAGACATATCGCAAAAAAATAAATGAATGAGAAAGAATGAATGTCTTCAGGCAGTAGAGCAGGACCTCCTATTCTGGTCAATTGAAACGGGAAAGATATTGAAGTAAAGGATTGATCTATTATTATTTTAAAAAGGGATCTTATCCGAATCTTTCAGGCTATTAAATAAGATGTCCCTGTATTTACTCATCGGCTTCAGCTAGGGACGGCTCGTGACCGGCATATTTCACTAACAATGAACTTCTATGAGCTTAACCCTGTTCTCCAGGCCCTCCTCGCGACCATATTCACGTGGTTCCTCACCGCCATGGGGGCCGTCCCGGTTTTCTTCACAACCACAATAAATCGAAAGCTGTTTGACGCGATGCTGGGCGGCGCGGCCGGCGTCATGATAGCCGCCAGCTTCTGGTCTCTCCTCGCCCCCGCAATCGAGATGTCGGGGGGCTCCTGGATTCCGGCTGCCGTCGGATTCCTCCTCGGCGCGGCCAGCCTGCGGCTCGTGGATAAGATACTCCCCCACCTTCACCTCTGGGCGGATATGTCGGAGGCCGAAGGGATCAGCACGACGTGGAGAAGGAGCACCCTTCTGGTCCTCGCCATCACCCTCCACAACTTCCCCGAGGGGCTCGCGGTGGGCGTCGCGTTCGGGGCGGCCGTGTACAACCTGCCCGGGGCGACCGTGGCGGGAGCGATCGCACTGACCATCGGCATCGGCCTGCAGAACATCCCGGAGGGGACGGCCGTCGCCATGCCGCTGCGGAGGGAGGGTCTATCTAAGTTCAAATGCTTCTGGTACGGGCAACTATCCGGTATCGTCGAGCCTGTCGGCGGTGTCCTGGGTGCCAGCGCGGTCCTCATCATGCGGCCAATACTCCCCTACGCCCTCGCATTCGCCGCCGGGGCGATGATCTTCGTCGTCGTGGAGGAGCTCATCCCCGAATCGCAGCGGGGCGGCAACTCCGACCTCGCCACGATGGGCGCCATCGTCGGCTTCGTCGTAATGATGGCCCTCGACGTGGCCCTGGGGTAAAAACGAGGGCACCGGAAGGGGCAGTTCAGAGAACCGCTACCGATTCCCATTCCATTCACCTCCGCTCGCTATAGCACCTCATCTCGCCGCAGAAGGCCGATGTTTCAAGATTTCCCGCGTATGATACAATCAAGCTCAAGAAAGGAGGCATCCTTCATGAACTTTTACAGATGCTTGATTTGCGGTGATGTCTACGTGGGAACAGAGCTGCCCACGCACTGCCCCTTCTGCGGCGCGCCGGCTAAAAAATATATGGTTGAGGCCAAGGACTGGGTTGATGAGAACCGTGAGATTCAAAACCTCTCGGATACATCCCGGAGGAATCTCAAGGCCGCACTCCAGCTCGAGGCGAACAACGCCCCCTTCTACCGGGACGCCTATGCTAAAAGTGGAAACATCGAGCTCCAGGGGATATTTAAATGCCTAGCGAAAATCGAGGCAGAACACGCCTCGGTCATCAAGAAGATCCTGAAGTGCGAGCCTCCGCCGCCACAGGAGGGGAAGGGTATAGCGCTGGAAAGCGATATCGAGAACCTCAAAGCTGCTCATAAAAGAGAAGTCTCGGCCACAGCCTTCTACAAAAAGGCCGCCAATGAGGCAGGAGAACCACGGGTCAAAAAAGTCTTCACGGCATTGAGCGAAATCGAGACGGACCACATAGAACTCGAGGAACAGCTCATACGCAAATACGAATGAGGGGGGAGAAGGAGACATGGAATGGCTCACGACGGCGTACTGGTCACCGTATGTCGTGGGGGCAGGCATCGGTATTCTAAGCTGGCTGGCCTTTCTGCTCTCGGACAAGCCGATAGGGTGCTCCACGGCCTTCGCCCGGACGAGCGGCATGATCGAGAAGCTCTTCCGCGGAGCCAGGGTGAACGAAAAGGCGTACTACAGAAAATTCACGCCGGAGGTCGACTGGGAGTGGATGCTCGTCCTAGGGATTTTCGCCGGGGCGTTTCTCTCGGCGAAGCTCTCCGGCCAGTTTCGATTCTCGTGGGTCCCCCCTCTGTGGGAAGAGGCTGCGGGCGGTTCTATCTACATGCGGTGGCTCGTTGCACTCCTGGGGGGCATCGTCATTGGCTTCGGCGCTCGGTGGGCGGGCGGCTGTACGAGCGGCCACGGCATAAGCGGCACGCTCCAGCTCGCCTTGAGCAGTTGGATCGCGGCAGCCTGCTTCTTCGCCGGAGGGATCGCGACAGCCATGCTCATCTACAGGGTCCTGCTCGCGTAAGAGAGGCGGCACGATGAAGCAAAAAAAGAAGACTGTTCAACTCACCATAGGTTTCCTGATCGGCACCGCCTTCGGATTTCTCCTGCAGAAGGGAGGCGTCACCCGGTACGACGTGATCATCGGGCAGCTCCTGCTAGAAGATTTCACCGTCGTGAAGATAATGTTAACCGCGGTGCTTACCGGCATGATCGGGGTATACCTTCTCAACAGCCTCGGGATGGCCCGTCTTCATCCCAAGGCGGGATCCTTCGGCTCGTCAGCCGTCGGCGGCCTCATCTTCGGCGTCGGCTTCGGCGTGCTCGGGTACTGCCCGGGAACAGTGACGGGCGCCGCGGCGCAGGGCTCCCTCGACGCCCTCTTCGGAGGGATCGCCGGTATACTCATCGGCGCTGCCATCTTCGCGGCCCTGTACCCGAAGCTGGAAAAAAGCATACTGAGAAAGGGGGACTTCGGCGCCGTCACGCTGCCCCAGCTCATCGGGGTGAACCCGTGGGCCGTTGTCATCCCGGCATGCGCCGCGATAACAGTTCTGCTTGTCTTGTTAGAGAAATCAGGCATATAAACATCAATGGGAAAGGAGGAAAATATAAGAAAGCTGTTGGTGATTTTAGTAGTGGGGTTTCTGTATTGTTAATACTCAATCGCTTAAGAGGAGGTACTCATGGAAAAGGAACAGAACGAGACACGCATCCCATTGATAGGGGAAGCGGCGCCAGCCTTCACGGCGAAGACGACCCAGGGGGAAATCAGCTTTCCCGAGGACTATAAGGGAAAGTGGGTCATACTCTTCAGCCATCCCGCCGATTTCACGCCGGTCTGCACAACGGAGTTCATGACGTTCGCCTCGATGCAGGAGGACTTCAAGAAGCTCAACTGCGAGCTCATCGACCTCTCCATAGACAGCATCTACGCTCACATCGCATGGCTGAGGACCATCAAGGAGAAAATAGAGTACAAGGGAATGAAGGACGTCGAGGTCACCTTTCCCCTCATCGAGGACCTCAAGATGGACGTCGCGAGGAAGTACGGAATGCTTCAGCCGGGGGCGAGCGACACCCAGGCTGTGCGGGCGGTCTTCCTCATCGACCCCGAGGCGAAGATCAGGGCCATCCTCTACTACCCCCTCTCAAACGGCAGGAACATGGAGGAGGTCAAGCGCCTTCTCACAGCCATGCAGACGTCCGACAAGTACAATATCGCCACTCCGGCAAACTGGGAGCCGGGAGAGGACGTGATCGTTCCCCCTCCGGGGTCCTGCGGAACGGCAAGCGAGAGGATGAAGGAAGCTGACAAAGACGTGAAATGTCTCGACTGGTTCATGTGCTTCAAGAAACTCCCGAAAGAGAAAGAATAGGCTGCCCCGAGCCCGCACAAAAAAAGGAGGTTCGTGATGTTCTTCCAGCAATTCAAGGTTGAGGGCCTCGGATGCTACTCCTACCTTATCGGGTGCCCCAAAGCAGGCGTGGCCTGTGTCGTAGACCCCGAGCGGCACGTCGATCGGTATATCGACACCGCCCGGGAAAACGGCATGCGCATAACCCATATCTTTGACACACATATCCATGCTGATCACATAACGGGGAGCAGGGAGCTGGCCCGCCGCACGGGCGCGAAGATCCACGTCCATCACAACGCGGGGGCGGCATATGATCACATCCCCCTGCGCGACGGAGACAGATTTAAATTCGGCGTCGCGAATCTCGAGATCATCGAGACGCCGGGGCACACACCGAACTCCGTCACGATCGCCGTCTCCGACACATCCCGTTCCAAAGATCCCATGCTCCTCCTCACGGGGGACCTGCTCTTCGTGGGCGACATCGGCCGGCCGGACCTAGCCGGGGAGGACCTGCTCGAGGAGCAGGTGAAGAACCTCTACGACAGTCTCTATGCGAAGCTTGCCCGTTTCCCGGACGGAGTTGAGGTCTATCCCGCACACGGTGCGGGCTCCCTCTGCGGCAAGGGAATAAGCCCGAAGCCGATGACCACACTCGGCTTCGAGCGGCGCTACAACCCCCTTTTGAATAAGATGCCGTTCGAGAAGTTCCGCGAGATCATGACGGCGGAATTCCAGCTCCGGCCGCCCAACTTCATGGCGATCGTGGATAAGAACCGGAAAGGCCCGGGCCTCCTCGAATCAGACCCGCCCGTGAGGAGACTATCGGTCGACGAGGTGGAGACGAGGAGGGACGGGGGCGCCGTGATCGTCGACGTGAGGGACGCGACATCCTTCGGCGCCGCCTTCATCCCCGGCTCACTCAATATCGGCCTCAAGCCCCAGTCCCCGAACTGGCTGGGGATGGTCGTGGACGCGAAGAACGACTTGGTCCTCGTGGCCGACAGCAGGGAGGACGCCCTTAAGGCCGTCAGGATGTTCAGGCGAGTCGGCTATGACAGGATAACAGGTTTTCTCGACGGGGGCGTGGCCGAATGGGCGGCCGCGGGGAAGCCTCTCAAGCACCTTCCCCAGCTCACCGCACAGAGCCTTAGCCACGTCCTCGAGAAATACCATGACCACGTACTCATCGACGTCAGGACCGAGCACGAATGGGCATCAGGCCACATCAAGCGGGCAATCCACAAACCGGTCGGGGACCTGGTGAAGGAGGGCATCGACATCGACGACAAGAAGAGGCACATCACGGCGATCTGCGGCTCCGGCTACCGCTCGAATATCGCCGGGAGCTTCCTCAAGTCGCAGGGGTACGAGCACGTCTTCAGCGTCATAGGCGGCATGACAGCCTGGAAGAACGCACAGCGTTTAAAAGTTAAATAGCGGCCGAAGTTTGAAAGCGATGGGACAAGTTAGCTTCGCAGCTATATGGTAGCCGTCCCGAACGCTTTCGGGGCGCACCCTACCCCGGTCCCGGTGGGACTTCCCTCCAGCGGGGTCCCTACCGGGAAAGGGTGCGGCTACCTCTGTAAATATAACAAATTCCTATACCATCAAGTTATCAGTACTGAAAACCCTTAGACCTTAAACCTTGCTATCAGCTCTCTTTTAACTTCTCTATAATTTCCGCGATTTTTTTGTCCGATTCCTCGTCGGGCATCTGGACGGTGCCGGCACTCTCATGCCCACCGCCGCCGTATTCCGAGAGCAAAATCAAGAAGGGATTACACCACACCAGCCAGCTTGAGGGCACAGATGGTCTTCGCATCGACGATTTTTCCCTCTTTTAACAGCTTCGCGACATCATCCATGGCAAAGACCTTTACGGTTATTATTTCATCCTCGTCTTTCTGCGCTTCCGCCTCTCTCAAATCGCGGGCCGTGAATATGACTATCTTTTCCGTTGTATAGCCGGGCGCGGGATATATATGGCCGATCCTGGCCCACTTGCCTGCCTTGTAGCCCGTTTCCTCAATCAACTCCCTCTTCGCGCAATGTAAATGGCTTTCATTTTCATCGAGAGTTCCTGCGGGAAGCTCCCATATATACGAACCTATAACGGGCCTGTACTGCCTTATTAGAATAACCCTGTTCTTATCCGGAAACGGCACGATCAGGGCCGCTCCAGGGTGATCTATCACCTCCAGGTCGGCGATGAATCCCCCGGGAAGCTTTTGCTTCTGGAGGAAAAGTTTGATCAATGCGCCTTCGAAAATTCTTTTTCTCTTTAAAACTTGCTTCATAGCTTAAGATGTCTCCTATTGCCCGGCTATTCCGATAAAGTGAACTGTAATCCGCATCGTTGGGTATTTACTAAAGGGAGCATAAAATAGATTGCATGTCATTAATGCAGCCTATAGTGCGCTCCTATTATTAACTTTTAAGATGCGGACCCTACTATAAAAACGATTAGCGGTGGTCGAGGACCTTGCGGATCTTCAGGGCAAGCTCCGTCATGTCGAAAGGCTTCTGGATAAGGTCGGCGGCACCGGCCTCCAGCGTCCGCCTCGCCGCGCCGGTTATGGAGTATCCCGTGCAGATGATAACCGGGAGGCCGGGAACAACCTCACGCATCTTTTTAAAGACCTCCGCCCCGCCCATCCCTTTCATCACCATGTCGAGGAGCACAACGTCAACCTCATTCCCCATCTCCCTCACCACCTCGAGCGCCGCCTCGCCGTTCGCCGCCGCGACCGTAGCGTATCCAAGCTCGTTGAGCCACCGTCTCGCGCTAAGCCTGAAACCCTCCTCGTCATCGACTATAAGTATCGTCTCGTGGCCCCGCAGCGTCCCGGGAGGCCCCGGCCGAAGCACCGGCTCTTCCTCCGCCGTGGCCGGAATATAGACGGTAAAAGTGGTCCCGCTTCCCGGCTCGCTCTCCACCTCGATGCACCCCCCATGACTTTCCACGATCCCGCTCACGATGGAGAGCCCCAGACCCGTCCCCGATCTTTCGGCCTTCGTGGTGAAAAAGGGCTCGAAGATGTGCTCGCGCGTCTCGTCGTCCATCCCCTGTCCGGTGTCGGAAATGCTGACCGCCACATAGAGTCCCTCTCTCAGCACAGGATGGATATTATAGAACTCCTTCCCCGGCTTCACGGCCGCCGTTTGGACCGTCAGGGTGCCGCCTTCCGGCATCGCCTCGCAGGCGTTGAGGCAGAGATTCATGATGACCTGGGTGAGCTGCCCCTCGTCACCCATCACGTTCGAAACGTCAGGCGACATCTCCGGCTCTATGTTTACCCTCTTTCCCGCCGTCCTCCCCATCACCTTCAGCACATCGTCAATGACTCGGTTGAGACCGAGCGGCCTCGGGTGGTATTCCCCCTTGCGCGAGAACGTGAGCAGCGCCTGCGTGAGGTCCGCCCCCCTCCGCGATAGCTTCTCGATCGACTCCATGTCGTCTGCGAGGGGGCTGCTTTTTTCGAGGCCCATCTTCGCCAGGGAAGCGTAGCCCATTATCCCGGCGAGGATATTGTTGAAATCGTGGGCGAGGCCGCCGGCGAGCGTCCCCACGGCCTCCATTTTCTGCGCGTGACGAAGCTGCTCCTCGGCCCGCTTCCGATCGGTTATGTCCCAGAAAATGCCGAATATGCCGATGATATCCCCTTTCTCGTCCCTTACAGGTGCTTTAAAAGTCTGGACAACTGCCTGTTTATCGCCAATGACGTACTTCTCCTCCATCACCTCGATCTTGCCCGACTCCATTATCCTTCTGTCGTCGGCTATGTATTTATCAGCCAGCTCTTTCGGGAAAAAGTCGTAATCCGTCTTCCCCTTGAACTCTTCGGGCTCTATTTTCAAGTCACCCGCATAGCTCTCGTTGCATAAGACATAAGTCGAGTTTAAATCCTTATAAAATACCTTCTGAGGTATATTCCTCAGCAGCGTCCTGTATCTATCCTGGCTCTTTTGCAGAGCCTCCTTCGCCTGCACGCGCTCCGACGCTTCGAATGCCAGTGAAACCATATCGGCCATGGAGCCCGCAAAATCCTGTTCATCTCGGGTCCACTCTCTCATAGACCCCACATGCTCGTGGCATATTAACCCAATTATTTCCCCATGCAATCTGATGGGAACATCCATCATGGAGGTAATGCCGTATGTAGAGAGGTAACTGGCCGTGAATTCACAGGTTCTGGGATCGCTCCATGCATCATTTACGGCAACAATCCGGCTCGACTCCAGCACCTTGAAGTAGGCAGGGTACCGCTTCAGCGAAAGCCGCCCCCCCTCCTCATACCGATCTTTGCTCCTTCTATAATTTTGCAGGCAAACGAGCTCGGAACGGTCCTCATTGAAAAGCCAGATGTTCACCCTCTCAATTACCAATGTCAGTGCATCCACCTTCATTATCCGCCTCAAGGCAAAATCCAGATCGAGAAAAGCCTCCTTGCTCAACTCGAGAATCGCAGCCTGTTGCCTGGCGATTCGCTCCATCCGCCCTTTCAGTTTTTTCTCCGCCAGCTTGCGCTTGGTAATGTCACGACAAAGCGACAGGATTCGCAGTCCTTCTGCAGTTTCAACAACCTTTGCGTTAATCTCGATAGGGGTAATATTGCCGTCGTTATCGACATAGTCCATTTCCAGGTTTCTTACAAACCCCTTCTCCATGCACTTCTTCAATTCTTCTGCATTTCTCTCCTTGTCGTGCGCTGCGGTCCACTCGATAACGGTTCTCCCCACAATCTCATCCAGGGTTTTATGCCCCGTTAAGCGAACGAATTCCGGATTGGCATCGATTACTCTGCCGGCTCCATCGAGAATTTGATAACCCGTATCCGTTGTTTCGATTAAAGCCCGGTATTTTTCCTCGCTTTCCAGCAGCTCCTCCTCGGCCTTCTTGCGCTCGGTGATGTCGCGCAGGATGGCGATGACCATTTTCTCTCCCCATATCTCAACCAGGGTACCGCTAACTTCCACGGGCAGGCGCGTCCCGTCTTTACGCACATTTACAGTCTCTATATATTTACCGTCTCTCACGGTTTCGCCTTGAATTGTCTCCGGCAATTGCGCGGCAATCTCCGAAGGCATAAGATCCTTTACGCGCATGCTGCAAAGCTCTTCCCTCGTGTAGCCAAGCATCCGGCAGGCGGCCTTGTTGACATCAACTATCCGTCCATCAGCGGTTTCAATAAACATACCGTCTTTGGCTTTGTTGAAAATCATCCGGAATCGCTCCTCGGTCTTTGACCGCCCTATCGCCGAGCTGATGAAGTTGGACGCCGTACGCAGAAGATCGATCTCCTGGCCGGTCCATTTGAGGCCGGACCGGCACGCGTCGAGGCCGATGAAGCCGTGCCACTCGCCGGCTACGTGCAACGGCAGGGCGAGGATCCAGTGAATATCCTGCGGTTCTAAAACCGCCCTCTCGCTCCCGGGGAAGCCCGCCACCCTGCCGGAAATCGCTCTACCGGCCGTCATCTCGTCAACCCAGCGTGAAAAACCTCGTTCTATCCAGTGAACATTTTGAAGGTCGGGATTGTCCATCTGCGGCTCGACGCCCTCGGCGCAGACCTCGAAGCGCTGGCTGGTGAGCGTCTCGCCGGACGGTCCGCGGTGGTTCTCAAAGAGGTAGCACCGGCCCGCGCCGGAAACCTCCAGCATTCGCCGCAGGACTCCAGGTGTCGCCTCAACGGGATCGGACGCCGCCAGAAGCTCGGCCGAGATGTCCGCGAGGCAGGAAAGGTATCGCTCGCGCTGGATCAGCTTCCTCTCGAACTTTCTCCTCCTGGCCATGCGCCAGACCACGATGGCGCCGAACGCGAGAAAGAAGACAATTACGATCAGCCGGATATACAGTTCGATCGGCGGGACGTTCAGGATAAGCAGGTCCAGGAACGGCTCCCGGTAGAAAAAGAAGTAGTCGGAGAGGGCATTCAACACCCACACGAGGAGACCGAAAAATACCGAGAGCAGGATTACCTGTGTTTCCCTTTTCATAACTTCATCTTACGGCCGGCCGGCAGGCCGATAGTAATACGCTCCAATGATTATAACAAATGAAGTTGGGTTATCTACACAAGACAAATACCCACTGCCCTGAAAACTTCAAACTCCCCCGTTGATGATATATGCCGGCAAAACCTGGGCTTAAAGAATAGGGCACAAGTTCATCGCCTTCTCGATCGGGAGGGAGATCGCCGACCCGTGCAGCGGGTACGTCATTAAAATCAGTCGCCCAGCAAGGAGACATGACCGATCAACAGGTAGTCCACGTTCTCTATTTTTTGTTCCTCGACTTTAACTACTGCGGACTTCTTGGTTAAATCAAGTTTTTGAAAGTCTATCTCATCCAGAATCAGCTTCACATCCATGCGTGATATGACATTTACCTGGCCGGAGCCGGCCAGGGCTTCTTCTATAAATGGCGCTATAACGTGTCCCAGTTGTGCCTCCCGGGCTTCCTTGTTATCTTCTACCATGGGAAGAACAGCCACACGCGGTTTATCCGTTGGACACCATTTTTCGAGTAAAACATCTACGAGCCTTCCGGACATCTCCTTCAATTCGCTTTCTCTTTCGGCCCTCGAATAAGCCCGGCTGTATTGTTTTCCGGCAAGGTCGTACACGCCGAGGCTGCACTCAAATATATGCTTTTCAGGGGATTCCGCGATAGCACGCCTTGCGGCCCGTATAACTTTTGGGGAACTCCTCAGATACTTCGCGAAATCAAAAGCCGCGTCATACGAAGCCCTCCAGACCGCCTCCGGCGTCACATTCCGGTCGAATGGGCTCTCCGCCTCCACCTTGATAGTTTTCGACACTATAATGTGTTCGTTAGCATCCCGCATTTCAGCATCGATCGTCATTTTGAGGGTACATTGCTTTCCCTTATGATGAAGATAAGCCTTGGGCACCCTGATATTAACAATCATGAAATCATCATCAGACGAGAGGTCGGGCTCGAGAAAACTTGTTGTCAACGCCTCCTTGAAAGCCTCTTCCACAATTACCCTGAGAGGATAGTTGTACAGCTTTCGCCTCATCGAAAAATGCTTGGAAAACCACTCCCCGAAACCTTTACCGTGCGCAGGCGCGCGGTCAGGAACAAACATGCGAATTTCAACAGGAACCGCCAATTTATTGCGGCTGGAATAAGGATTATCTATATCGGCAGGAGATTCACCGACAGGGAGATCGATCTTCTTGAGCGAGCAACCAACTGCAGCCAGTAGAACCAGCGAGAAAAATATCCGGATTATTTTCTTCATCTGAGCAATGGAACTGATCGCTAATTCGCCATTTTTATCGCAATCCCGTTAACTTTCACACGGGAAAGCATTGCAACAAGAAAAAAGTATCCCCTGTTCTCGAGTGTCACATTTATGAGCGCATCCCCGCCGGAAGCTTCCAGCGCACGCTCGATTGCCGTGCTGGTATCTCCCGCACCCATTGGAAAAATAAAAAGTATATTACCTCCCCAGGCGGAGCCTGTAGCCGGCCCGAGCTCCACGTAAGAATCCCTGGCAGTGATGGGAGTTGTGGAAGGCGCAATCCCCGCCGCGCTGCCCACGCAGCCGGCCGTGCTCACTGAAAAAGCTGCCAGGACAATAAAGGCCCCGATTCTTTTAATAACGTTCATGATATGATCCCCTTTTTACTGTTTTTAATATCCACTGATCCACATTATCCAGCGTATAATTTTACAGGTCTGGAAATTGCATGTAAATATAAATTAAGGCTCCTGTAAAATAGTAACTGCTTTTATATCAATTGGTTAAACACCAAATTGTTTTCAATTTCCCTCACAATTTTCTTGACTTAATGAGTGGCATATTTTACTATATCACCTTGCAGTTC
>JAVCDC010000116.1 GCA_030765135.1 Candidatus Tritonobacter lacicola
CAACGGGCCAGGAAACACGCAGTCGATGGGCTTCCCGCCGGCCCTGCTTGATTAAGCTTGTGTCTTTCTGCTATCAGGCGTACTGTTCACATACAATGGCCGGCATAATCAAAAAAAAAGCAGTTCTTACCCTCGTTGAACTTCCGCCGAGGACGTTCGGGAAGCTCAGTGGGGGGAAAGCCGAAGACGCGTACAGCATGTGCAGGTTTCCCGCCAGAGCCATTCCCCTCCTCCACTCCATCCTTTTGAAAGAAGGGTACGAAAACGTCAGGAGCATCAATCCCGCATTAAGCAACAAGACAGGATGCTTGAATTCCGGGGAGATGGAGCGGATCATCGCCTCCGACTTTCTGCTGCTCTCGGCAATCACCCGTACCATCCAGCAGACGGAGGAACTGGCGCTTCAATACAAGGAGCACAATCCCGGAGGAAAGGTGATCATCGGAGGGCCCCACGCGTCCTATCTGCCCGAGGAGTGCCTAGAGTGGGCCGACGTGGTGGTGAGAAAAGAAGGCGACAAAACCCTACCGAGACTTTTGAGGGCGTTCGAAGAAAACGGCGCTCCTTACGGGGTGCGCGGCATCAGCTACAGGAAGGATGGGCAAACAGTTCACGAGGAAGATGTGGAGCCGCTGACCCTGGAGGAATTTTCCAATTTGCCTATACCGTATTACGATGAAACCACCCTGAATCATATGAACCTGCGGCCCATAAGTACCTCGAGAGGCTGTCCGTTCAAGTGCGACTACTGCACCGTGTGGCAGCTGTATGGAACCCGTTACAGGAGGCGCTCCAACGAGTCCATCATCAGGGAAGTGGAGGACGCGCAGCATAACCCGTCGAGGTTCATTTTCTTCATCGACGATAACTTTTCCGGGAACCCGGAAGAGACGAAGGAACTCCTGCGGATGATGATAAAGAGAGGCCTGAACAAGAAACCTTTCCTGTCCCAGCTGAGCATCTATGCCGCCTTCGACGCCGACCTGCTGTACCTGCTGAAGAAGGCGGGCGGGTATTCCGTGTTTTTAGGCGTCGAGTCCATCAGTGACGAAACGCTGATCTCATTAAACAAGAAGGTGGATGTCCGTAAAAATATGGAAGCTGTGAAGCTGTTCAGGAAAGCCGGGCTATGGGTCAACGCCATGATGATGATCGGGGGAGACGGCGACACTGAAGAGAGCCTGAAGGAAACTGTGCGCTGGGCCCGAGATAATCTCGACAGCGTGCAATATTTTACGCCCACGCCCCTGCCGGGCACGGTCTTCGCGGAGAATCTGAAATCGGAGAACCGGATTCTCACGAAGGAGTATTACCTGTACGATGGGCAGCACGTGGTGATCAAGCCAAAAAACTTCACGCCCTACCGGCTGCAGAAGCTCATATTCGATATGTACAGGGAGTTCTATTCCGTCAGAAGAATCCTGTGGAAGCTCATCGGATCCGTCCATCCCTGGAAGAAACTCGCTATCTACGCCTTCGCGACTATTGCTTTAAAGGCAACCGTCAAAAACCCCCAAACCCGGGCTTATGTCAGGCGGCTGAAGGCACAAAGTTAATATCGCGACCCCCGCCCCGCTCGACTAACGCTCACCGGTTACAGGGAGCCGATCCCCGCGCTTATGCAAGGCTCTGAAGAAGTTCCTTATTGGTGGGGTATTTTTCGATGAGCTTGAGCATCGCGATCATCGCCTCTCTGGGGGAGCGGCCCGCGAGCGCCCTCCGAATCATGCCTATCCGGTGAATATCCTCCCGGCTGTGGAGTTGCTCCTCCTTCCTGGTGCCGCTCGCGGCGATGTTTATGGCGGGAAAAATGCGCGCCTCGGCAAGGGAGCGATCGAGAACTATCTCGCTGTTGCCCGTACCCTTGAACTCCTCGAAGATAAGCTGATCCATGCGCGAACCCGTGTCGACCAGCGCGGTGGCGATGATTGTGACCGAGCCACCGTCCTCGACGTTGCGCGCGAGGCCGAAGAAGCGGCGGGGTATCTCCAGCGCCCGGGCGTCAAGGCCGCCGGAGAGGGTGCGCCCCCTCCCGGGGTTTTTCTGGTTGAAGGCCCGGCCCATGCGCGTGATGCTGTCCACCAGCACGACGACGTCGCGACCGCACTCCAGATCGATGCGTATATGCGCGAGTGTCAGCTCGGCCAGCTCGATATGCTCCCGCACGCTCTGGTCGCTGGAGCTGGCGAGCACCTCCGCGTCCACGGCGCGGCGGAACATGGTCACCTCCTCGGGACGCTCGTTTATCAGCAGCACGACGATCCGTGTCCCGGGCTCGGCGGCGCGGACCGCGTTCGCGATCTTCTCCAGGATAATGGTCTTGCCGGCCTTGGGCGGCGAAACGATCATGCCGCGCGTCCCCTTGCCGATGGGGGCAACGAGGTCAACCACGCGCATGCTGACATCGTCCGTCGCCCCGAGGTTGAACCGCTCGCACGGGTTAACGGCGACAAGGTCCGTGTAAGGTGTGCGCTTCCGGAACTCCTCCGGAGCAAGGCCGCAGACCGACTCCACCCCGGCCAGCTCCGCCCCTCTCCCGCCCGTTTTCACAGGACCGGTTACGGTCGCACCTTCGGCGAGACCGTACTCCCGTACCAACCCGGGCGGCACCGTGACATCGGACGGGCCGGCCCGAAACGACCGCGCCGGGTCACGCAGGACGCCTCCCTTTTTCGTGCACTTCAGGACTCCGCTGACTATATCGGTCATTGGGATTGAACCTCCTGGGAATTGAGCTGATGATACTTGATATTGGATAAATGAGCCCGGCCCCTAAACCAACCGGGAAGCCTGTGCCGGGCTTTAACTGCCCTTATGATAGCAATCTCCCCGGTCTTGGCAAGATAATTCATTAACGATTTTGTTTTTATCCCTGGAACTTATCCGCAGAACCATTCACAATACCCCATACACGCAACCGATCAGGAGGCATAACGCACATGAAGAAAAATTCTGTGGTCGCAGCTTTGCTGGTCCTGTCCATCGTACTCGGCTCCGCCGTTCAGGCAGCCCGCGCTAAAATCCCGGCCAAGACCTGCGAGCCGTACCTTGGCGCCATAGTGGTGGAAGCGGATACCGGCGAGGCAATTATTGAAGAGAACGCCGACGTCACTTTCTACCCGGCCAGCATTGTCAAGCTCATGATGCTTCTCATCATCCAGGAAAAGCTCGAAGATGGGTCCCTCGACCCGGGTGACCGGGTTACCGCAACTGCAGAAGCCTCGAAAATGGGCGGGTCCCAGGTGTACCTGGCGGAGAACGAGGTCTTCACCATCGAGGACCTCCTGTACGCCATCATGATACAGTCGGCCAACGACGCCGCAGTGGCCCTCGCCATCCACGTTGTCGGCTCCAAGGAAGGTTTCGTAGAGATGATGCAGCAAAAGGCGGATGAACTGGGCATGAAAGACACCAGATTTCACTCCGTTCACGGCCTGCCGCCCGGCGAGGGCCAGAAGCCCGACGCCAGCTCCCCGCATGACATCGCCCTGATGGGACGGGAGCTCCTCAAGCACCCCGATATACTGAAGTACACTTCGACACAGGTGCGCACCTTCAGGGAGAATCCTCCATTCGAGATGCGGAGCCACAACAAGCTACTTGGAAGTTTCAACGGCTGCGACGGACTTAAGACGGGCTATTTCAGGGCCGGAGGGTTTTCAATAGTCGCAACCGCCGAGAAAAACGGCACCCGCCTGGTTGCCGTAGTCGCGGGCGCGAAGGAAAAGAAAGTGAGGGACGCAAGCGCCCGGAAGCTCCTCGCCCGGGCCTTTTCCAGATCCCCCTCAAAACCTCCCGCGGCTTCCTCCGTGCCGGCCGTGCAGCCTGAGGCGAAACAGCGGCAACCCGCAGCGGAGCCTGATGGCCCGCCGCCTTCATGGAACACGCCGGCCATCGATACCGACCCTGTCCCACGAAAAGAGGGGTCCGTC
>JAVCDC010000041.1 GCA_030765135.1 Candidatus Tritonobacter lacicola
AGCAGGAAGATGGAGGAGGATCACCGGTACAGGGTCACGGCGGATTTTGTAGCCAGAACGGGAGAAGATACCCTGGAAATCACTTCCTTTGCTAAAAAATATTTCTAAGGAATGTTAACTGAGAAATAGGAGCAGAACAATGAAGGAAATATCGATTATAGGAATGACGGCAGTACTTTCAGCTTTCCTGCTGATTTGCAGTTTCCAGCCGTCTCTTGCGGAGGCCCAGATTGTTGCCAATACTGATTGGCCGATGTTCAGGCATGACTTGCGGCATACCGGCCTGAGCCGGTACGTTGGGTCGCATACGGGCGGCTTCTCGTGGAGCTATAGGACGGGAGGCGATATTTTCTCCTCGCCGGCTATCGGGAGTGACGGAACGGTCTACGTGGGCTCAAATGATTACAGGCTCTACAGTCTTACCTCCACGGGCGCCCTCTCGTGGAGCTACGAGACGGGATTCTATGTTACCTCCTCGCCGACCATCAGGAGTGACGGGGCGGTCTGCGTGGGCTCATATGATAACAGGCTTTACAGCCTCACCTCCACGGGCGCCCTCTCGTGGAGCTACGAGACGGGATCCTATGTTACCTCCTCGCCGGCCATCGGGAGTGACGGGGCGGTCTGCGTGGGCTCGTATGATAACAGGCTTTACAGCCTCACCTCCACGGGCGCCCTCTCTTGGAGCTACGAGACGGGATTCTTTGTTGAATCCTCGCCGGCCATCGGGAGTGACGGGACGGTCTGCGTGGGCTCATGGGATAATAGGCTCTACAGTCTCACCTCCGCGGGCGCCTTCTCGTGGAGCTACGAGACGGGACTCTATGTTGCCTCCTCGCCGGCCATCGGGGATGACGGGGCGGTCTACGTGGGCTCGTATGATAACAGGCTCTACAGTCTCACCTCCGCGGGCGCCCTCTCTTGGAGCTACGAGACGGGGTTCTTTGTTCACTCCTCGCCGGCCATCGGGAGTGACGGGGCGGTCTGCGTGGGCTCAAATGATGGCAGGCTTTACAGCTTCACCTCCACGGGCGCTCTCTCGTGGAGCTATAGGACGGGAGACAATATTCTTTCCTCGCCTGCTATCGGAAGTGACGGAACGGTCTACGTGGGCTCGTATGATAACAGGCTCTACAGCCTCACCTCCGCGGGCGCCCTCTCCTGGAGCTACGAGGTGGGAGACGCTGTTACCTCCTCGCCGGCCATCGGGAGTGACGGGGCGGTCTACGTGGGCTCATGGGACAACAGGCTCTATTGCTTCAAGGATCCCACACTCAAGCTCGCGATCATGAAGGAGGAGGGAGCGGGCGACATGAACTTATATTTCTATAACTGTGTGTCGGATGGCGACTGGACCTACTGGGACGCCGACGCGAGGAACCCGTCTCCCATGTCGAGGGACTTTTGGCTGATCCCCCAGGGGAACAACACACTCGCGATGACGGAGATAGACTCGGTCGACGGCGGCGAGCAAGATCTGGCCGTCTTGAAGGAGGACGATTCCGGACAGAAGCTCTACATCTACAGTATACCCCTGAAGGGGGACTGGACCTACTGGGATCTGGAGGCCAGGAACCCGCTGCCGCGCGCGAGGGACTTCTGGGCCATACCCGCAGGCAACGATACCGAGCTCATCGCGGACAGTGGAGGCAACATCGCCTCGATGAAAAACAGTAACGGTGATTACAACCTCTACATCTACCGCCGTCCGTATCCAGGCGACTGGACTCAGAGCGACGCGCTCGCGAGGAACTCCTCACCGCTTGCGAGGGACCTGTGGATAATTCCCCGGGGTAACAACACTGTGGCGATGTGCGGCCTGGACACGACGGGTGATGGAGATTCGGACAGTCTCCTGCTGGTACGAAACGAGCAGGGCGACCACAACGTCTACGTATGGAACATGCCCGTCGAGGGTGATTGGACATACTGGGACGCTTTGGCCCGGAACCCTGCGCCCATCGCACGTGACTTCTGGGCCATCCCGCAGGGGAACGACATCACGGATGTTGTCGGAATACACACAGGATCGTTCGATAAGCTCGGTGTGATGGAGGACAGCGCGGGAGATTACAACTTCTACATCTGGAACGCGCCGAGGCCGGGAGACTGGACCTGGTGGGACGCGGAGTTCAGGAATCCCTCGCCCCTCGGGCGGGACTTCTGGCTCATACCGATGGGCGACAACACAGTCGATATGGCTGCGCCGTACTGATCGATAGGTTGTCGCTACGAAGGAGGAATGAAATGAAAAGAATGGCGAGAGCGTTCGTCGGTTTTGGATGTATAGGGCTTCTGGTTTTTCTCCAGGGACAGCTGTGCGCGGCCCCGGAGCCGGATCGGGAAGCGATTGCCGTAAGGAGTGAAGCAGCGGCGAAAATACCGACCAAACCGGAGGGAAGGGGTGTCATCTACGTCCCCGACGACTACCCCGCCATCCAGGGTGCGATCGACGCGGCCTCGAATGACGACACTGTAATTGTGAGGGAGGGAACCTACTATGAGAACATAAACTTCCTGGGCAAGACGATAACGGTGCGGAGCACCGATCCAGAGGACCCCGCCGTGGTGGAGGCGACGGTGATAAACGGGAATCATGATGGACGGTGTGTCACCTTCGACTCCGGAGAGGGTCCCCTCTCCGTGCTTTCCGGTTTCACCGTTAGAGGAGGGTTGGCCTCCGCCGCCGGCGGCACGATCGGGGGCGGCATCGCATGTTTTGCCTCTTCGCCCACACTGACATACAACTATATCATCCATAATAATGCCGACTTTGGCGCCGGCATAAGCTGCATTGACGGTTCCCCCCTGATCTCGAACAACAGAATATTTTGGCACTGCACGCTCGCGAATGCAGCGGGGATCTACTGTGAGTCGTCCGGCGCCAGAATCGAGAACAATCTCATAGAGGGCAATTTTTGCTACTACGGGGGAGGCGGCATAGGCTGCTCTGAGTGCTCCGGCATCCAGATAACCGGCAACACGATCTTTGATAACTATTGCCACTACGGTGCGGGTGGCATCTCGCTGGTGAACTGCGAGGCCACCGTCGCCGCCAACACCATAGAGGAGAACAAGTGCCAAGCTTATGGCGGAACCACCTACGGCGGCGGGATATACTGCGAAGGCGGAAGCATTGCAATCAGCGGCAACGAACTGTGGGACAATTTCGCAAACAGCGGCGCCGCAATTTCATGCAGGTCCGGTGCGACTGTCGTGATGGAGGGGAACACGATAGCCCACCACATAAGCTCACAGGAAGGAACCGTTTCATGCTTCGGATCATCCGTAACCATGAATCACAACATCCTAGTAGACAACTACGCCCCGCGCGGAAGCGGGATTTATCTTGCCGATCAATCCGATGTGTCTCTTACCAACGATCTCATAGCTCATAACTATGACTCCGAAATGGGAGCGATAACGTGTTACAGCGCGGACAATGACTGCTCGCTCCAGGTAACGAGCTGCACGATCGTCCTCAACGAAAGCCACGGGATATATATCTATCAGCAGCAGGACGCACAGGTGACGAACTCCATCCTCTGGGGTAACGGGAGAGCGTCGATTTCGGCCGCAGGAGGGATAACGGTCAGCTACAGCGACGTGGAAGAGGGGTGGTCCGGCGCGGGGAACATTGACGGCTACCCGCTCTTCCTCGATCCGGCGGGCGGCGACTACCGGCTGGCATACGGCTCCCCCTGCATCGACACTGGATCCGCGGTCGGCAACCCGCGTGATAGGGAGGGAGATTCGAGGCCCCTGGACGGAGACGCGAGCGGCACCGCGGAGCACGACATGGGGGCGGACGAGTACAACGGGGGAGGCGTGGACAGCGACGGGGACGGTCTCGTCGACGCGCTGGAGCTGTCGTTCGGGACCGACCCCGAGGGCACCGACACGGATGGAGACGGTGTTTCGGACTACGACGAGGTGAATTACGATGGGGACCCCGACACATACGACCCCTACGACCCGGGGACGGGAGAGGGAACGGACCTTAACGCTACTGACCCCGACACCGACGGCGACGGCTACACGGACTACATCGAGCTGGAGAGCGGCACAGACCCCATAGACCAGGAATCAAAACCCGGCATTCTCAGGCTCAACTTCCAGCCGGCCTCGTCGGATATTCCCCCGGGCTTTTTAAAAGATAATGGAGGCGGCTATACGGGCAGGGGCTACGGATGGCTGTAAGTGATGATGGTAAATCGAGAAGTGCAGGGGGCAAGCATCGTCCCCAGCGAAGAAAATGCTCTAAGTCCACAGGCGCGTGAGGATGGGCGCCGCAAGAGTATAGCAAAGTGAAGGTAAAATGCCGTTAAGCGAACATTTAGAAGATAACAATATTATCCTTGATCTCAAGGGGGAGACTCGCGATGAGGTCATATCGA
>JAVCDC010000089.1 GCA_030765135.1 Candidatus Tritonobacter lacicola
ATAGTGATATCCTGCCCGGAGGTGCGATTCAAAGCACCTTTTTAAAGTACTTTTTTATTTTGATTCAACGAATCGATTTTAAGTACTTTTTCTTTGATTCAATTCGCGCTCTTGACAACCCCGCCTTCTTGAACTATAATAGTGGCTAGAACCGAACAAAGGCAAACCATTCGCAAGGGTGGGGCGCAAAGCCGCGGGTCCTGAGCGTAGTCGAAGGATAGCAAGGCTGCCGAAGTATAGAGCGATACGGCAGTTCATATTAGGCAGTCCGGCTTTTAATTCGCAAAGGTGTACCAAAGAAACACGAGGCTTAAGGTGAAGAGAAGTGTTTGGATACTAGCGGCCCCCCTGGGCCTATCGATCAACTTCTTCGTAGCTACTGACGTACTCTCAACTATCAAAGGCGTTACGGTACCGGGGATGAAATGGAGCTACAGGGTTATGGGCACCTTCTCCTCGCCGGCAATAGGTGAGGGGGGGAGGATTTATGTGGGGTCCGATTACTACAACCTGTACAGCATCAACTCGGACGGCACGCTGTTCTGGAGCTATGCGATCGGGAACGGTATTGCGTCTTCACCGGCAATAGATACGGGCGGGGATATTTACGTCACCTCCATGGACGGCAAGCTCTACAGCATCAAGCCCGACGGCTCTCTCTCCTGGAGCTACGGCACCGGCTCTTTGATCCAGTCCTCTCCTGCTCTGGGCGATGACGGTGATATCTACGTGACCTCCACCAATATGCATGTGTACAGCATAAAAACCGACAGCTCGCTCTCGTGGACTTACAAGACCGGGTCGACCGTCTACTCATCTCCGGCAGTGGACCCGGAGGGGAGGGTTTACGCGGGCTCGATGGATAACAACCTGTACTGCATCACGCCGGATGGCTCACTGTCGTGGACCTATACAATGGAGGACGTCTACTCATCGCCCGCCGTGGGGCCGGACGGGAGGGTCTGCGTGGGCTCCTGGGACAGCAACCTGTACTGCATCAATTCCGACGCATCCCTGTCGTGGAGCTATGGAACGGGCGACGGCATCTGGTCCTCGCCGGCAATAGATTCAGGCGGGAACGTCTATGTGGGCTCTTACGACAACAAACTATATAGCGTTAACCCCGGCGGCTCGCTGTCGTGGAGCTACGATACCGGGGAGGACATTCATTCCTCGCCGGCCGTTGACAGTGACGGGAAGATTTACGCGGGCGATAACAGGCTCTACTGCTTTAATCCCGACGGCAGCCTGTTGTGGAGCTATGGGGCCGGGGTTATATCCTCTGTGGCCATAGATTCGGACGGGACGATCTATTTCAGCTCAACAGACTACAATCTGTATGCGATATCGGACCCAACGGACGCCATCAAGATCAACTTCCAGCCGGCACCGCCGTGCCCTGTTCCCGGGGGCTACATCGAGGATCACGGCGCCGGCTACGGTCCCAGGTACAACCACCAGTACGGCTGGCTGTAACTCCCTGCTCACTCATAGAACACTGCCGGGCAGACGAGGCGCCCTACAATTTCATACATCAATGCTCGTTCGTTTTCACGCTATCCTTACGTGTTTTGATATATTTCAGTTCATCCTGTGCCGATCGATCATTTCGATTCAGTTCGAGACACTCACGATACTTGGCCTCTGCTTCGTCGAGTTTTCCCATTTCGACCAGATTATAGCCCTGCCCTCTCAAAGCTCGGGTAAGTTCTCGCACCTTATCCTCATCCGGAGAATACGTCCGAGCGCATTCTTCTGCACGTATGAAAAGTTTCTGCGATTCTGCCCAATTCTTCTCGCTCTGATAAAGGTGAGCCATCTCACTGAGATACTGCGAATTGCTCGGTGACAACTCAATGGCCCGCGTCAAATTCTTGCGTGCCTCAGAAATGCGACCGAGATCTATCAATGCGTACGCTTTCATGAAATATGCCATAGCCCATTCCGGTTCGATAGCCACTGCCTCATCATTCTTAGATGCTGCTTCTAGGAGGTATGCAAGTGTCTCCACAGATGAGCGAGCGCAGTATACTTTGCGGGACTCTCGAGAATATTTTTCTTCGTAGTACTTGATCACCGGATCTATCTCTGTCTGCACGGCCTTGTCAGATTTACCTGCACCCAAAAGCTGACGTGCCGCCTGAAGGCGCTGCATTTGAGCAGTGTCTCCATCGCTTTCAGTAGCTGCCGCGCAACGCACCGCCACAAGAGTCACCAACAAATAAGTAAGGAACCGTAATCTCATCATAATTTTTACCGAACAGTGTCTTATACGGTCCGTATAAGCCGTCTGGAGAGCGTCTGCAGGGTTGCGCACGCCCCGGCCCGCCCCGATTTCAGCACGTGGGCGTAGATCATAGTTATATTCAGGTCTTTGTGTCTCAGAAGTTCTTGGAAAGAATGGGGCCACCTAATCACTTAATAAGGAGAGCGCTTAATATTTCACATTGCCCATGGCGGTCATTGCGAGCGTAGCGAAGCAATCCAATGCGAAGCATTGTCCTGAGGGAAACTCAGTCAGGCCCGGCAGCTCTGCCTGACGGGGAAGGATCTCTTTTGAAGAAGTATAGATCCTTCACTCCGTTCAGGATGACCCTTTGGGTCAGATTGTTTCGTCGCTGCGCTCGCTCAGTGCTCGAAATAGCGTACACGCTATTTTGAGCTGCCCGGCCTGGACTCCCCGCACTTTGTGCGGGACAGGCGAACCAGGTGGTCCTGGTTCTCGATCAGGCGATAAACATCAATCAACAAGGCCCCATGAAGGGGCCTTCTCGATTGATGGCTGCCCGGCCTGGACTCGAACCAAGACTAACGGCTCCAAAGGCCGCTGTGCTACCATTACACCACCGGGCAGTAATACAGGGATAAGAGATTAGAGATTAGGGAAAAATATACAATAAAACAAGCCCTATGCGGTCAGCGCCGGAGCCGCCTCAACGAAATAACCGGGATACTCTTTCCTTAGCGCCGAGGCTATCTCCCGCGCCGCCTGCTCCGTCTCCGCGATACCGAAGACGGTGGGGCCGCTTCCAGAGACCATCGCGCCGGGACAGCCCGCCTCCAGGAGCCTCTTCTTCACAGAGTCCAGGACGGGCAGGAGACGGCAGGCGACACCGTCGAGCTCGTTGTGCATCCCCCCGGCGATCATCCCCAGGTCGCCTTTCTTCAGGCCCTCGATAACGGCACCGGCATCACGGTCTTCCCCCGTCAGTCCGTCGCCAAGCTCGCCATAGACGGCCTTCGTGTAGAGAGGCTCGCGGGGGTTGACCAGGACGACCCAGAAGTCCGACGCAGAATCCAGCGGCTCCACGATCTCGCCCCGGCCCCGGCACAACGCGACCGGGCCGTCGACGAAGAACGGTACATCGGAACCCAGGCAGGCCGCAATCGACACCAACCGCTCCCGCGTGTAGCCGAGGCCCCACAGCTCGTTCAGCGCCTTGAGAACGGCCGCGCCGTCGCTGCTGCCACCGCCCATTCCGCCCGCGACGGGTATCCGCTTCTCCATGCGTATAGACGCCCCTTTCCTCTCGCCGCTCCGGTCAATGAGCAGGCGGGCCGCCTTCATGGCCAGGTTCCGCCCGTCAGCCGGCACGGAGGGATCGGAACAGTAAAGGGAAAGCCCGTCCCCGGAAGTCACCTCGATAACGTCGTACAGGCCGACGGCCTGGATAACCGTCTCGAGCTCGCGGTAGCCGTCCGGCCTTACTCCCCTTATGCCGAGGAAGAGGTTAACTTTAGCTGGAGCTCTTACTTTCATATATAAAATGGTTGTACTACCCCTCACCCTGCCCTCCCCTAAAAGGGGAGAGGGAATAATTTGTAACTCATCGGTAGTCGTTGAATCAATCGTTATACAATATGATGGGTGTCATATTGTTTTCATCTACTTACTGCATAATAAGAAGTGTTATGTAGAATGATTTCATTGCCAACTTAAATGGAGAAGAACCAATTTATTAATGGAAGAGAACCAATAAAAGGGGATGTACGCCCCCTGCATGCGCGCACCCCGCAATCAATACTACCGACTGCCGGCCCCATCCTCCCCGGCAGCGGACAGCTTCTCCCGGATCTCCTCGTTATCGGGATCAAGCTCCAGCGCCTTCCTCCATTCCTCCGCGGCCCTCCCCAGCATCCCCTTCCGCCGGTAGGCGTCGCCAAGATGCTCCCTTATGGTGGGGTCGTCGCCCATCAGCCCGGCGGCCTTCTCGAGCTCGGCGAGCGCCTCGTCGACCATCCCCTTCTGGAAATAAGCCCACCCGAGGCTGTCAATATAGGCGCCGTTATCCGGCTCGATCTTCAGCGCCTCCCCTATCAGCTCGATCGCCTCATCCAGGTTCACGCCTTTCTCGGCGTACATGTAGCCGAGGTAATTGTACGCGTCCGCCATGCCCGGGTTGGCAGATATTGCCTCCCTGAACTGCTCCACGGCATCATCGAAGCGGCCCGCCTGCTCGTAGGCCGCTCCCAGGTGGAAGGATAGGATATCCGACGCTAAACCTTTCCCGGACGCCTTCTCGTAGGAGGCGATAGCATCATCGTTCCTGTCGAGCATGCCATAAGCAATGCCGAGGTAAAAATCCACCTCCGGCGAGTCCCCGACCTTCTCCCTGCATTCCCGCAGGACCTCCACGGCCTTCTCAGGCTCCTTCGCCATGATATGGAGATGGGTCAGGGCGAGGTAGTTGTTCTGGTCGGACGGATTTATCTCCAGGAGCAGCCTGTACTTGCTTTCAGCCTCCCCCGTTCTGCCCAGCTTCCTGAAAAGATCGGCCAGGCTCCTGTAGATGTCGATCTTGAGCGGGTTGATCTTCAGCGCATCGGAGTAAGCGTCTATCGCCTCCTCCCTCCTGTCCATCAGCTCGTAGACCTGGCCGAGCCTGTACCTCGGCTCGAACCATCGCGGCTTCAGGGCGCCGGCTTTTATGAAGGCTACCGCGGCATCCTCAAGCATATCGCCGTTGACATAGAGGAGACCGAGGTTGTACCAGACCAGGCTGTTTTCGGGGTTGGCCTCGACGGCCGACTCGTAAACATCGACGGCATCGTCCAGCCTTTTCTCGCCGACCAGCACCTCGGCAAGGCCAAGGGCCGCGAGCTCGCGACCCGGCTCGATCTCGAGCGCCCTCTTGAATGCCTCCACGGCAGGTTCAACCTTATCCTGTTTTGAGAACGCCATGCCGAGGTAGAAGAAAGCGTCGAAAAGACCGGGATCGTCTTTCGCCGCCGCCTCGAACTCCCGGGCCGCATCCGCGTACCTACCTTCCTGGAGGCAGAGAAGACCCAGCTTCAAATCGAAAAGGGCCGACCCTGGCGCCGCATCCCGCGCGAGCCCGTACTCGGCGGCGGCCTTCTCGGGCATTCCCTTCTTCTCATAAATAAGACCGAGGCAATAGTGGGCGTACTCATCGCCCGGCCCCGCCCGCGCACTCTCACGGGCCGGGGCGGCCGCTTCCTCCCGCCCGGCACCGGTCTCCCGGGGAACCACCCTGCAGCCGCAGCTAAGGGCCAGCAGGGCTGCTGCTATGACCCTCGCATAGATCATTTCTTCTTCTTGTGCCTGTCCGCCCTGAGCCTCTTCTTGCGCTTATGCTTCGTTATCTTCTTCTTCCTCTTCTTCCTTCCGCACGGCATAACAAACCTCCGGTTTCAATGTCCAATTCCTTATTTGCGAAAAATATAATTTACATCCACGAATTACACTAATTTTAATTCAAACCACGGATTAATAACTGAATCTACTTTCTGCTGCCCTGCTTTAAATCCGTATAATCCGCCTAATCCGTGGTTACGTTTTAATTATTTTAAAATGAGCATTGGTCATTGGTTATTCAGTAGATAACCTTGTTCAGCGGGTACTCTATGATGCCCTCGGCGCCCGCCTTCTTGAGGTCCGGTATCATCTCCCTCACGACGGATTCATCGACTATCGACTCGATCGCGAACCAGCCCTCCTTCGAAAGCCTGGAGATTGTGGGGTTCCTCAGGGCCGGGACGGCCCCGATAACCTTCTCCATGTTCTCCTCGGCTACATTCATCTTGATTCCCACCTTCGCCGCGGCGGCAAGAGCCCCCTTGAGGAGGAGGGCTATCCGCTCTATCTTCGACCTCTTCCAACCGTCCTCCCAGGAGCTCCTGTTCGCGATCAGCCTCGTCGTCGATTCCAGCACGGTCTCCACGATTCTCAGGTTGTGGGCCTTAAGCGACCTTCCCGTCTCGGTCAGCTCGACGATCGCGTCAACCAGGTCGGGGGCCTTGATCTCGGTGGCCCCCCACGAGAACTCGACATCCGCCTCCACGCCCCTACTGGAGAGGAAGTTCCTGGTGAGATTCACGGCCTCGGTGGCTATCCTCTTGCCGTTGAGATCCTCAACCGTCTTTATGTCCGACCCGTTCGGTACGGCGACCACCCAGCGTACCGGCCTGTAGCCCTGCTTCGCGTAGAGAAGCTCCTCGACCTCTATGACATCCGACCCGTTCTCCACTATCCAGTCCCTGCCGGTCAGGCCGGCATCCAGGACCCCATCCTCAACGTACCGCGATATCTCCTGGGCCCGGATGAGAAGCGGGGCGATCTCCTCATCGTCTATGTACGGCATGTACGACCGGGAGCTGACGGATATATTGTAGCCGGCCTTGCCGAAGAGCTCTATCGTCGCCTCCTGGAGGCTCCCCTTCGGTAGTCCCAGTTTAAGTTTCATCCTGCTGACCTCTCTTTGTTTATCTGTTATAAACCGGCCGCGTTTAAAAAACCAACGAACGACGCGGATTCCGCCAAAGGCGCCGCCGTAAGGACGGCGCCCCCTTTTTAATTAATATAGCACAACCCGTTACACCTTTCAAACACCGTCCGGAAAACCGAGAGAAAAACAAGTTTGTTTTACTTTTCAAGTTTCGCTTCTTGCTTGCCACTAAGGCACTAAAACATAAAGCAAAACTAAAAAAAGGAATAAATTCCACGGGTTGATATTTGCGTTGTTCTCAGCGCCTCCAGCGGCTAAAATTAACTGAAACATCCCAAGGCTCCTGCAAAATAGCAATTTGCTTTAATCAATTGGCGGAAGCAACACAGGAGATGGGTGGCAGGAGAATTAGGAAGGATTTTTTTAGTGGTAGAAGGAGAGAGAAAGCTACCACAGGCAG
>JAVCDC010000037.1 GCA_030765135.1 Candidatus Tritonobacter lacicola
AAGGGAAGATCGGGCGCGCCGGCAGCTTCGACGGATCGAACGACTACATAGATTGCGGCAACGATCCCAGCCTTAATATCACGGGCCCGATCACTGTCGAAGCGTGGGCCAGGCTGGACAGCTTCTCTGACAGGACCATCGTCGCAAAGTGCAATACACTGACCGGGGGCGGCCCCTTCACCACCGGCTACGTCCTGAGGACCGATATTCCCACCAACACCTTTCTTTTCGGCATCGGCGACGGAACTACGGGCACATTCGTGCCAAGCAGCGCCAAATCCGCCGGTATCTTCTACCACGTCGCGGGAACCTATGACGGGCAGGAGTTAAAGATATACATCAACGGCGTGCTTGAAAACACGGTTAACGTGGCCACGACCATAGCCAACGCGGCTGTTCCCCTCACGATCGGACGGGCTCCCGCCGCCGGGGGAGGCTACTGCTACTTTGACGGCCTCCTTGACGAGGTGGCAATCCACCGTAAGGCATTAACAGAAGAAGAGATCATTAATCACTACCAGCAAGGGGCAGATCCAACGCCGACGCCAACGCCAACAGCCGAACCCATATCGCCCACACCAACATCCACACCCACGCAGACACCCACAATGACGCCGACAACTACTCCTACACCGACAAGCACTCCGCCGCAGACTCCCACGCCGACAGTCACACCGACATCCACCCCCACGGCAACGCCCACACCGACCAACCCGCCGACCTCCTTCGGCGTGAAGATAAACTTCCAGCCGAACTGGTCAGTGGTGCCGGAAGGCTACACCATGGACGACGGCTCTCCCTACGGCCCCAAAGAGGACACCATTGAATTCGGGTGGCGGGAGGAGGGTTAGACAATTAATGCTAAATCGATAATCCTGGTCGTTGACGACGCGGAAAATATCAGGCGCTCTTTCTCCCAGACGCTGGAGCTTTCCGGTTACCACCCCGTAGTTGCCGATAGCGGCGAGGCCGCGCTCGAGAAAATAGAAAATGAAGAGATAGCCCTCACCCTTATGGATGTGGTTATGCCCGGCCTGGGGGGCATAGAGGCTGCGCGGAGGATCACGGCTAAAGACAGAAACCACCCTGTCATCCTGATGAGCGGATACGCGGAGAGCTATCTCGAAAAACATGGGCTTCCCAAGGGGGTTCACACCTTCCTTAAAAAGCCCGTAGAAGAGAGAATACTCCTGAGAGAGGTTGAGAAAGGGATCGCATCCCGTTCAGAATTATGAGGGACGCGGCACCCCGGGCAAATATATACAACGGGTCTCCCTATAGCCTCATGTAGGGCACCCTCCACAATACGGCTGGCAATAAGACCATCCACAGCCGTTGATTTCATTGTTTACAACCTTCCCCGCGTTGCACTATGCTCATTTCATGTCGCTCCGGGGGCATACTGCCTTCGTGCTGCTCCCGAATGCAGCCCCTTCGGGGCACATTGCCGGTCGCTACAGTGACGACTTACAGTTGCCTGATCGGGCCGCCGACAGCAGGAGTCGATAGCATGGCAGAGCGAATACTGGTAGTAGACGACGAAGAGGATGTCAGGAACATCGTTGCCAGGGCCCTGAAAGGAAAGGGCTATCACGTAAAGGGCATAAGCCTGGCCTGCGACGCTCTTGAAGAGATCAAAGACCGGTACGAGCTTGCCATCGTCGATATAAAGCTCCCGGACGCGAGCGGCCTGGAGCTGCTGGCGCAGATAAGGCGCATCTCCCCCCTCACCGAGGTCATCATCATCACCGGCTACGCGACCCTCGAGTCGGCAATTACGGCCATCGAGCGCGGGGCATTCGCCTACATCAGGAAACCTCTCCAGCTCGGCGAACTCTATCAAACCGCAAAGAGCGCCATCGAAAAGCAGAAACTCACCGCCGAAAACCAGCGGCTCGTCGCCGAGCTGCGGAAAATCAACCGGCGGCTGGAGAACCTGAACAGGACGCTCGAGAAAAGAGTAGAGAAAAGGACCGGGGAGCTTCGCAGGTCCCAGGAGGAGACGGAGAAGAAGGCGCGGCAGCTCGCCATAATCAACGAGATAACCAGTGCCATCACGTCCAGCCTGGACTTAAACGAAATCCTTTCCGTGGTAACGGAAGAGACGAAGAAGATAATACGGTTCGATCGGGCAAGCATTTCCCTTACCGACGGCTCCCGCATGATCAATAAAGTATATTTTCTGGAGCCCGCCGGGAAAAAGGAACCCGAGGAGGGTCTCACCTACCCGCTCGAGGGAACGGGAATCGAGTGGGTGATAAAAAACCGGAAGCCGCTTATCCGTGAAGATTTCGACGGAGGCGGTGAGTTCGTAGAGGATGAGTATATCCTCACGACCGAAGTGAAATCCGGCATGGTTGTTCCGCTTATCTACCGGGGAGAGGTCATAGGAACGTTTAACCTGGGCAGCAAGGAGAAGAAGGCCTACCGTGAAGAGCACTATCAGATCCTGAAGCAGATCGCCGGCGAGATAGCCATCGCACTGGAGAACGCAGAGCTCTACAGGAAGCTCAAGACATACAGCGATAAGCTGGAAGAGAAGGTGGCCGAGAGAACCGAAGCCCTGCGAAGCAATATCCGGGAGTTGAAGGAGGCACAGGAGAGGCTCATCCAATCCGAGAAGCTTGCAGCCACATCCAAGCTCATCGCAGGGGTGGCGCACGAGATAAAGAACCCTCTCAACTCGATGTCTTTCGCCACGGCCAATATAGAAAAAATGCTTAACTCCGGTTTTGACATGCGGAAAACACAAGATTTCTGCCGGGAGAGCCTGTCCATTCTCAGGTCGGATATAGGGAGATTGAAAGAGATGGTCGATAGGTTCATGGTTTTCACCAGGCCGGACAGGATCGAGCTGGAGGATGCCGACATAAACGATATTATCCGCCAGGTGGTTAAGGGCGTCGAGGGAGAGCTCCGGCAAAAAGGGATCACCATCGTGGAGAAGTATGCCAAGCGTATTCCGGTGCTCAAACTGGAAAAGGCCGCGTTTCACCGCTGCATTCTGAACCTGCTCCTTAATTCGCGCGACGCCCTCGAACGGAGTGGGCGGATAGAAATAAGGAGCGGGCTGGCGGACAACCTCGTGACGGTGGAGGTTAAGGACAACGGCTACGGGATACCGCCCGAGATCAGGGATAAAATTTTCGACATCTTTTTTACAACCAAAGCCGAGGGCGCGGGACTCGGCCTCTCCCAGGTATATCGGACCGTTGAAAGTCACAGGGGGAGCATCACTTTTCAAAGCGAACCGGGAAAGGGCACCACTTTCATTATTACACTTCCAACAACATAGGGGTATTCCGTGAAAAAGCTGAACATACTGCTTCTGGACGACGAGGAGAACACCAGGAAAAGCCTCTCAACCTTCCTCCGGATGCACGGCTACGAGGTGGAGACCGCCGCTAGGCCGTCCGAAGCTCTCCGGAAGCTGGAAGGCGGCGGCTACGAGATACTTCTCACCGATGTCAGGATGCCGGAGATGGACGGCATAGAGCTCACGGAAAAGGTAGCGCCACTATATCCATCCCTCACTATCCTGATCATGACGGCTTACGGGAACGTGAAAGACGTCGTCAAGGCAATGAAGCGCGGGGCGTTCGATTACCTGACCAAGCCGCTTGACCAGGATGAACTCCTCATCACACTGGAGAGAATAGCCGACCGCTGCGCCCTGATAAGAGAGGTAGAGTCACTGCGCCGGAGACTGGGCGCCGAGTCGCAGTACAAAGGTCTCATGGGAAACAGCGAATCCATGCGCGAGGTGTACAGGCTCATAGAGTCTGCCGCCGGGAGCGATTCCAGCGCCCTGATCACCGGCGAGACGGGCACCGGCAAGGAGCTTGTTGCCCTGACCATCCACCACAACAGCGCGAGGAAGAATGGCCCCATGGTAGCTGTGAGCTGCGGGGCGCTCCCGGACGCGCTCATCGAGAGCGAGCTATTCGGCCACGTCAAGGGGTCGTTCACCGGCGCCGTGAACGACAGGGCGGGCAAGATCCGCTCCGCGGACGGGGGCTCCCTCTTCCTGGACGAGGTGGGCACCCTGACTCCATCGGCGCAGGTGAAGCTCCTCCGGGTTCTGGAGGAAAAACAATTCGAGCCGCTCGGAAGCGATAAAACCATCAAGGTGGATATACGCGTTATCGCGGCGACGAACGAGGACCTGTCCGGGGCTGTTCAGGATGGAAGGTTCAGGAAGGACCTCTACTACCGGATCAACGTCCTGCGGGTCGAGTTGCCTCCCCTCAGGGAACACAAAGAGGACATTCCTGTCCTTGTCAGGCATATACTGAAAAAGATGGACAGGGAAGACACCAAGGTCTCGTCGGGTGCAATGAACCTTCTCCTGCGTTATAACTGGCCGGGGAACGTTCGCGAACTCGAGAACATTATCGAGCGGGCTCTCGCCACCATCCATGGGGACATCCTTTTGCTTGAAAACCTGCCGGGCGATCTCGGTCCACGTAATATAGAGGAAGCTTCAAACCTGCAGGAGAAGTTATCGCTTTTCGAGAAACACCTGATAGAAGAAAAACTCAGGGAAACAAAGGGTAACATCGCGAGCGCCGCACGCGAACTGGCCTTTCCCCTCCGCTCGCTCAGGAGAAAGATCCAAAAGTACGGCATAAACCCGAAAGCCTTCAAGCACGAGCCGTAGAAGAGATAATACCGCGGCGGCTTCTTCCTGACCCTGTTCACAAAACGGTCTGGACAATTTGCAGCTTCCCCGAACTTGCGCCGCGTGCGCCATAAGGCGCCTGCCGTAATTTACACGGTCCTTGCGGGGGACCTGTATCTTGCCCGATACCGCAAAGGCGGAAACGAACAAACACCCGGCGCTTTGTCGCCGGAAATCTTCGTTTACTCCTTGCAGCTATGGCAAAAGGAAACGCGACCGGATTTATCTGTCCATCTATATGCGGTTCCATCAAGATCCCCCTTCACACTGAAATCTCCTTTCGGTCTTCAATTTCACATTTTTTTTGTAGATAAGCATCTCGTACGGCCGGCAAAGGTGAGCTCATTTGAAGCGACACCGTTGACAAATTTCAGAGGATGGGACCTCCGACCCACATCCCTCCGCAATCACAAATAGACAATTCTGTCACGACAACTCATCCGGCCCCACCTGTCCGGGCCTGAAACCCTCCCACAGGTTTCTCATATTTGTCTATATTAGTGTAAATATGCTATTAACAAAGCTACGGAATAACACACCTACCCGAATTTGTAACTGCTTATTATGTAGCTAATAATGCTTATGGGCTGGAAAAACAAATTTCCTCATATCCCTTGACGATAAACCCGCTAAAGGTTATAATGTAAGGGGTAGGGTGATGAAGATATTTCTGGTCATTATTCCGGTTATCGGCTTGATTCTTCCATCTGTTGTGCCGGCCGGAGAGGAGAGCATCGTTCTGCGGTACGATTTTAATCCGCCGCGGTTCGAAGCCGAGGGCCGGTACTTCGGTGTAACCATGGCGGACCTCCCGCTCATGCAGAATGCGGGCCAGCCTGCCCTTCCTTACAAGTCGCTAAGGGTTCTCATTCCGCGCGGGCGGGAGGTCCAGAATATAGAAATCGAAGAGGGCGAAAAGGTCACGCTGGAAGGCAGCTACATGATCCGGCCCGCCCTCCAGCCCGTGCCCCTGAGCTATCAGGGGGAGCCCGTCAGCACGTCACTCGACAGGGAGATCTACGACTCTCTTGCGCCCTTCCCTCCGGAGATGCAATCGGATGTCTCCATCCAGCAGAAGGGGCCCTACCGGGTCCTTCTGCTCAACATCCACCCGGTCTCTTACGTCCCCGCCACAGGCAAGATATCTTATTACACGAGCCTCACTGTAAAAGTGAGGCTGGAGCCGGCCATGGAGAGGTTTGCCCGCGGCGCGGCAAGGCGGCCGGTCCCGGAGGACACGGCATCCATCGGCAGAAGGGTGGAGAACCCTGCCTCGCTTTCGAGCTACCTCTCCGGGGAGATTGATACGGGGGACGAGGGCGACGGAGAACCGCTTCTGAAAAGCGGCCCCCTCGGCGACTACCCCCACGTAATCATCACCAGCCAGGCTCTCGCCGATGCGGGCGGCGCCTTCACCTTTTCCGACCTCGTGAACCACCGTGCCACCCGGGGCATGAACTCAACCATCGTGACGACCGAGTACATCTACGCCAACTTCGACGGCACGCGGCCCGACGGAGGCACGGACAACCAGACGCGTATTAGAAACTTCGTGAGCTGGGCCCGCGACAACTGGGGAACGGAGTACGTCCTCCTCGGGGGCTACAGCGGGATCATCCCCGTGCGGTACCTCAACGCCGACGGGACGAATATTCCCGCCGACATGTACTACGGCAACCTGGACGGGACATTCGACAACGATGGCGACGGCATCTACGGTGAACCGACAGACGGCGTTGACGGCGGCGAGGTGGACCTCTACGCCGATATCTATATCGGGAGGGCCTGCGTGGAGAACGAATCGGACGTCTCCAGCTTCGTCATGAAGACGATCGCATACGAGACAAGCACGGCAGACTATCTTCACCGGGCCTGCATGGTCGGCGAGCACCTTGGCTTCGGCGGCGACTCCGAGTACGCGAAGCCGTCGATGGAGGAGATCCGCCTCGGCTCGTCCGCCCACGGGTACGTAACGAAGGGATTCGCCGAGGACGCGTTTTTCGAGACATCGAAGCTCTACGACCAGGACGGAACCTGGGCCAAGAGCCAGCTGATCTCGATCATAAACGAAGGCATCCACGTCCTTAACCACCTGGGCCACGCGGGCTACACCTACGACATGAAGCTAAACACGTCCGATCTCCCATCCCTCACGAACACGGATTACTTCTTCGCCTACAGCCAGGGCTGCATGCCGGGCGGCTTCGACACATCCAACTGCTTCGCCGAGGTTGTCACGACAATGGAGCACGGCGCCTTCGCCGCCGTGCTGAACGCCCGCTATGGCTGGGGAACTTATAACAGCACGGCAGGCCCGTCCCAGTATTACGACAGGGAGTTCTGGGACGCCCTCTTCGGCGAGGGAATCAAGGCGCTCGGAAGGATGAACGCCGACTCAAAGGAAGATAACGACTTACGGATCAACGGGAGCAGGATGAGGTGGTGCTTCTACGAGCTCAACCTCTTCGGCGACCCGGCCACCGAAATCAAGAACATCTCATCGAATGGAACGGTCAGCTTCAGTGCGGACGCCTACGCTCTTCCGGGCACGGCGACTGTGACAGTCATGGACCTCGACCTCGACACGGACCCCGGCTCACCTGATACGGTGACCGTGGCTGTAAGCAGCAATACTGAAACGACACCAGAGAGCCTTCTCCTCACGGAGACGGGCGACTCGACGAAGATATTCCGCGCCTCCATCCCTATCGCGCAGGGAACGCCCGCCCATGGCGACGGCACGCTCCAGGTTGACGACGGGGATATAATGACTGTTGTCTATCACGATGAGGACGACGGGACGGGGAGCCCCGCGACCGTCCAGGACACCGCGCTGGCGGATTGTTCAGGGCCTGTGATCACCAACATTCAATTCACTCCCTCCGTGACCTCCTGCACGATTACGTGGACGACAAACGAGCAAAGCGGCAGCCTCGTGAGGCACGGCGAATTAAAGCCTCCCTCAACTGAAACCAACGACAGCACACTCACGGCTTCCCACTCCCTGCGAATAAGGGGCCTGCAACCGCTCACCACATATTATTTCGAGGTCGCATCATCCGACGGTGTTGGCAACTCCACCACGAACGACAACGGCGGCAGCTACTACCAGTTCACGACACCGGAGCGGGGGGCCATCCTCTTCGTCGACGACGACGAGGGGGATTCCTACGAGAGCTACTTCACGAGCGCCCTCGACACCGGCTCCTACAGTTACGACGTGTGGGATGTGAGCCAGGAGGGCTCATCGCCAACCCTCGACGACCTGGACGACTACCAGGTAGTCATCTGGAACTGCGGGGCCGAGTGGAGAAATTCAACCTCCGGCCTGACGACCTCCGAGGAGAACGCCCTCTCGTCGTACATGGACGGCGGGGGAAACGTATTCCTCTGCGGTCAGGATATCCTCTACAACGGGGTGAGTTCCGCCTTCAGTACGGACTACCTCCACCTGGCGAACCGCGACAGCGACGACCAGACAAACGAGGCGAACGGCATCGACGGTGACAGGATCTCCGACAGCATGAGCCTGTCCCTCAGCTACCCCTTCTCCAACTATTCCGACTCGCTCGACCCCGACTCGGCGTCCTCCGGCGTCTTCCTCACCGACGACTCCACCACCTACCCCTGCTGTGCCACCCGCTACCCCTCGGACGGCGTCTCCGGCCCCTTCAGGATCGTCTTCTTCGCCTTCCCCTTCGAGGCGATAAGCTCAACCGGCAACGACCCGGACAACGCCGAAACCGTGATGGACCGCGCCCTGCAGTTCCTCTCCCCTATCGAAATCGACGGAATTACCCCCTCTTACGGCCTGAACGACAGGCAGACGGATATCACTATATGCGGTTCTAACTTGAACCCAGGCCTCACAGCCTCAATCGGCGGGGTTCCTTTAAACGTCTCTTCCACCCTAGGCACCGAGGTATCCGCGACCTTGCCGGCAGGCCTTGTACCCGGCGTCCACGACAGCACGGCACAAAACTCCGACTCACTGAGGGCATGCCTCCACGGTTCCTATACCTCCCTGGACCCCGCGGCGGACGACGACCAGGACGGCCTTACGAACAAGGACGAAGTGCTAACGAGCGGCACCAATCCTCTATTGGCCGACACGGACGATGACAAATTGTCCGATTATGACGAGCTTAGTGTATATAATACCGACCCCCTGGACGCGGATACGGACCATGACGGCCTCCCGGACGGCAGCGAGATCCAGAATGGGTGCGACCCGACCCTGCCCGATTCCGACAACGACGGCTACACGGACTTCGTGGAGGTCATGTGCGGAAGCAGCCCCACGGACGGCATTCCGCCGGCCACAATTTGCATAAATTTCCAGCCTATATCCTCGGGGAAGCCTCCGGGTTACGCTCCGGACGACGGCAACGCTTACAACGGCTGCGGCTTCGGATGGCGGTAAAAGTAGTTTTCGTGATTGACAATACCGTGGGAGACCGGCGCGAGAAAATCCCCCTGGAAAATGCACGATCACTTTCCCATAAATAGAAATTGAATAGCGGGAGTGTAAAATAGAAAAATACATGTCAAAGGCAGACATTTATGTTATAATGTGATAAATGGAATATTTATCGCGCAGGAACAATAACAGGTACAGGAGAGCCCGGCTCCTACCTCTTTTCGCCCTTACTCTATCCGCTCTTCTGCTTCTCCCCTCCATCACCCGGGCGCAGTACGACCTGAACATCTGGGAGGTCTGGGGGAACGGAGCGGGGACGGGCACGCTTATCCGGGGGCCGAACGGCACCGTGGTTCTTTTCGATGAAGGTGGAGGAAATCCATTTGCCACGCAATTGAAATCTCTCCTGGACCAAGAGGGAATCACCTACATCGACTACGCCATTGCGGGCCATTACGACAGCGATCACGTCGGCGGCCTCGACGACCTTGTCTCGCTGATGCCCAACGGGGTGAACGACTTCGGGACTTTTTTCGACCGGGGAGGCACCAAACGGCATGACGGGAACCTCATCTCCTCAGAATATTACGACGAAGTAAACCCGTCCGGGAAGCGGGCAACCGTTAAAGTCGACCCCCCCGAGCAGAGGACGGACATCGACCTCGGCAACAGTGCGACCCTTCGCTTCCTGTCAGTTGGCGCCGCTGACACGACAAACATCATCTACGTGAGGGGCCGGCCAAATGTAACTACAGGGATCAATGAGAACAACAAGTCCATCACAGCCCTTCTCACGTACAACGGATTCGACATGTACCTGGGAAGCGACGCGGAGGGGACGAACGAGAAGGCCGTCGACGACGTTATCGTTTACGACCTCATCCGCGATGTCGACGTGACACTGGTGGACCACCACGGCTCGGACACCTATGGAATCAGCAGCGCGGAATTCTTTCAGATGATAGACCCGGAGGTGGCTTTCATCTCCTGCTGGAACAACGGCCACGGTCACCCCAGGAGAACCACGGTAGAAAACATTCAAGCCGTCGTGGATACGGGCCCGGGGAGACAGACGATAGTCCGCTTGCACCCGGGCGACATCAGCGACCCGCTGTGCGCCCCGGAGGACATGGACGGATGCCATACGACGAACGGCCACATCAAGGTCTCAACCAACGGAACTTTCTACACGGTTACAGGCAACGGCATCACGGACCCGGAGCTCACGGACCATCTTGTCGATCAAGGCGGAGGAACGGACTCGGACGGCGATGGCCTATCCGACAGCTACGAGAACACCACTTACTATGACCACTCCGAGATTGACTGGGACGGCGTTCCCGGCGTGGACCACTACACGAACCCCAATGATGACGACACGGACGATGACAGCCTGAAGGACGGCGTGGAGGTTTTGAGCTTCGATACGAATCCTCTCGATCCGGACACGGATGATGACGGATTAAATGACGGAGACGAGCGAGACTACTGGGGCACGAACTGGAACACGAACTACGACGGCGACGGCATCACCAACAACCTCCTCGATTCTGACAGCGACAACGACGGCCTCGAAGACGGCGAGGAGGTGAACACGTACGGCACAGACCCGAGCGACACGGATAGTGACGACGACGGCCTCGAGGACGGTGATGAGGTGACATACTGGGGAGCAAACTGGAACAACAACTACGACGGCGACGGCATCACCAACAACCTCCTCGATCCCGACAGCGACAACGACGGCCTCCTCGACGGCGAGGAAGTGAATACCTACGGCACCGATCCGAGCGATGCCGATAGCGACGATGACGGAATGCAGGATGGTGATGAGCAAGATTACTGGGGCGTGAACTGGAACACGAACTACGACGGCGACGGCATCACCAACAACCTCCTCGACTCCGACAGCGACAACGACGGCCTCCTCGACGGCGAGGAAGTGAACACCCACGGCACAGACCCGAGCGATGCGGACAGTGACGACGACGGCTTCAGGGACGACTGGGAGGTCGCGAACGGCTTCAATCCAAACGGTGTGAGTGATTTCCCTCTTATCGTTATCAACGAGGTCCTCTATGACCCTGATGATAATTACACAGGGGATGCACCTTATGAATTTGTCGAGCTGTTCAATCCGCACAACCGGGACATAGACATCGGCACCTTTAAAATCCAGGCCGGCGGCCCCTCATTCACGACCAAGTACACCATTCCGGAGGGCACATCCATACCGGCCCACTCATATTTCCTTATCGGAGGCTCCAGTGTGACGGACATCAACGGATATTCTCCCGACCTCACGGCGTCGAATCTGGGCATGCAGAACGGGGATTACACCTACCCCGGAGGTGGGGGGACCCTTTGGCCCAGCCCAACTGACGGAGTGCGCTTCACGTATACCTACGGCACCGTCCTTGACACAGTCCTCTACGACGTCCCCAACGACAACAACCTGCCGGGCGACGACGCGGACCCCGGCCAGGAGTTTGTCCCGGATACAGACGACAACAGCGGGTGGAGCATTGGACGTATCGCGACGGGCGAAGATTCGGATCTCGCCTCAAATTGGTCACATATATACAATCCCACGCCCGCCTCCTCCGTTTATGCCAGGTCCGACTTCGACCTTGACGGCGACGTTGATGAGGACGACCGCGCCACACTTCTGGCCGAATGGGGTACTTCCACGATACTCACAGATATCAACTTCGACGGAACGGTTGACGATAAGGACCTAGGAATCCTCATAAACGAGCTGACAGACACGAGCACGGATACAGACGGCGACGGCGTCTCCGATTACGACGAGGTCAACTATGACGGAGATTCCGAATATGACCCTTACGATGCTCAGTCAAATCCGACGGGTACAGACCCGGATGTGGATGAGGCCGACACTGATGAGGACGGCTACAGCGACTACATCGAAATCGGATGCGGACACAACCCGGCCGATCCGGGCGATACACCTCCCACTGTTCGAATTAACTTCCAGCCCTCCGGGTCTGAAATCCCCTCCGACTATCTTTTGGATGACGGCTCCCCAAGTTCAGCGCGCGGTTACGGCTGGTAAGATTAATCGGCATAATCAGCTGAATCCGCGGTTTAAAGAGTACAGGGATTATCTCAGGGGGGGATACCATGTACCAGTGCGTCCCCTTTTACAAGGCGAGGGCAGAGCTTGAAGAAAGGGTTGCTTCATGTTATAATCATGTTGTAATAAGGAATAAGGCTCCTGCAAAATAGCAATTTGCTTTAATCAATTGGCGGAAGCAACACAGGAGATGGGTGGCAGGAGAATTAGGAAGGATTTTTTTAGTGGTAGAAGGAGAGAGAAAGCTACCACAGGCAG
>JAVCDC010000052.1 GCA_030765135.1 Candidatus Tritonobacter lacicola
CATGATAATAAGATCCTGGCAATTATTTGCCCCTCTTTCAATATATTCAAGTATGTTGAAATAGCGAGAGAATTGCTCGATAGTATATTTCTTTGTCTGATAAACTCCTCGATAATAGCCTTCGGGGGCAACTTCCTTCAAGCCTTTATCCTCCATGGCATCATGAATGCCCTTCTTGAGAAGCTGTTTGACTTCCTCTTCTGGAAAGTTCATCCGGGTAGCAAATTCCCCATGAACGCTTGTCAAGAACAACCCCCCGGGAGCTAATATCCTTTGCATCTCATTCAACCACTGCGATTGAGCTTCTCTTGATAAATGCGTAAAGACTGAAAAAGAAATGATTAAATCAAACACATTATCAGCATAGGCAGTCGGCGGATAAAGGGGAATCACAGAAAATACACCCGGTTTAAGGTTATTCCGACACCATTCAATGGTCTCTCTGTCGATATCGCAACCACTGATCCGCTGGATTCCCGAGAATTTCAAGAAAAGATCCGTAAGACGGCCACATCCGCATCCCCAGTCCAACATGCTTTTTATTGAATGAGGGTCCACATGATTACATATAGCTGTCCAGTATCTTGTAAAGCACCGCACGCCAGTCGTCCTATACATAACTTTATTATCACTACCAGTAGCTCTTACAAGAAGATGATGAGGCGGGACAGGAAATTGCGAGAAATATTCTCTTCTGTACCATGTCTCCATTTTTGCAATTTCCATACCTTGTGAGATCCCCACAATACAGATAGAACTCGTGCCTTCAACTTCATCAAGGCTTATGGGAAGATCAAAAGCAAAGCCCGATTGTCCCGCATGAGGAATAAAAGGAATATGCTTAGCAAGGTCTGTCCTTTTTATTGCTGTGGCGTACCCCGCCTTGCGTTGATTGATATAGGCAACAAAAGAATCAAATGACCTATCAGCTAGCAGCATCCATCCTTCAATAATTAGCCTCCCATCATGATCTCTCAACTTCTCAAAATAGCCATGAGCTAACTCCAGGAATTTTTCGGGGCGCACCTCATTTTGAATTTTATCGTTCACTATATAACCATTGCCTTTCGTCCCTCTTCCAACAAAATTCTAGCAGTATAGCCCTTATCTTTCCAGGGATAAATCTTTTAATAATAGAATCTTTGCCCATGCCACAATTTCACCCTTCTAACGAAAAGATCAACCGCTTTTGCCACTAATACGAAACATACTTGCTTTCATTTATAAGGCTATTATAATGCCGCTCTTAAGTAAACGCTTAACGCTCCCCGTAATCCTCTCGCCCTGCCAATAATGCATCACTGGCAGCGCACACCATACCTTAACAATGGATGGGGAATCTCTTAACTGGGAAAACGTCCTTGACCAATACCTGCTAGCTTTATTTACGGCGCTGCCAGTGACGCGCTTGCCATGCATTCCAGAAACACCCCTTATGGATTAGTCAATCTGAAGGCTTGGCTATGCCGCCCGCCCATCAACGGCCCAATAACCGGATGTAGTTCTCTGTTATTTCAGACGGCAAGAACGGATTCCTCGTCCCATTCGCCAATAACTTCATGCTATCCTATTATGTGAAAGGGCTTATTGAAAATCCAGCTCCGATCGCTACAATGGATGACGCTGGCTAAGAAATGGCGATTCTTCCCGGGGCCCGGGAACACGGCAGCGGGAACTGCCTAGTCTGTGAATTCTGCTGAGTAATCGTTAGCGCATTCCGCAACGGTGACGAGGATGGAAAACGAAATTCCACGGGGAATAAGCAAGCAATGAGAAGCAATACCACAAAGCTCCCGAACATACCGCTGGTCTACGTCATCGTCCTGAACTGGGATGGCAAGGAGCATCTCCAGGAGTGCTTTTCGTCCCTGAAAGTCCTCGAATATCCAAATGCCCGTACCGCGATGGTCGACAACGGATCTCAAGACGGCAGTGTTGCTTTCGTCCAGCAGCATTTTCCATGGGTGGAAATTATCGCGCTAAAGAAGAACATCGGCTTCGCCGCGGGAAACAACGCCGGCATTCGCCACGCCATGAAACACGGCGCGAAGTACATAGCGCTTCTCAATAACGACACCGCCGTTCATCCCCGATGGATCAGCGAGCTCGTGGCGGTAGCCGAGGCCGACCCCCGGGTCGGTGTGTGCGCGACAAAAATGCTTTACTACGATAATCGCAATATTATCAACGGGGTCGGCGTCGTCATGAACAGGCTGTGCTCCTGCTGGGACAAGCACAACATGCGCTTCACGGGGTCGGTTAAGAAAAGCGAAGAGGTCCTGGCGGCCTGCGGGGGGGCTTTCTTCTTACGGGCGGCGTGCCTCGAAGAGACCGGGCTTTTCGACCCTTCCTACTTCATCTACCTGGAGGACGTCGACCTCTGCATCAGGATCCGGCAAGCCGGATACAGGATCATAACCGCCCCCCGGGCAATGATATATCACAAATTCTCAGCCACCATGGTCGAGGGGTCCCCGTGGAAAAACTACCTCCTCCTGAGAAACCGGCTCCGCCTGCTCCTGAAACTCCACCCGGCGAACATGGTATCCTACGCGCTGCCCCGAATGATCGGCCATGAGCTTCGCGCCGGCCTCAGGTGGTTCCGCAACACGGAATTCAAGAGGAACCTCTATCAAGTCAGGTCCTTTATCTCTATCGCGGTCACCCTGCCCCGCATCCTCCTTCTGCGCTGCATGCTCAGGCGCACTCGAAAGTCGTTCCCCCGTAATCTTATACACCAGAGCGATTTCCCTCCGTTTTTTCCCGGCCTCTACCATCCAAGCCCGCCGGGTGACGAGGATATTACAAACCGTCTCTTTATGGGCGTCAGCGATCAGGGTCTCCAGGACGGCTGGTTTTCAATGAGGAGCGACCGCGGCATGAGATACCGCACGATGAGCAAGGAAGCCAGCCTGGTGCTCTGCAACCCTTCCGCGGGAGACCGCTACATACAGATCCAGGTAGCGCAGGCCGATCAGGAGGAGCCGCCAAACAGCCTGCACATTCTCTGGAACGGCCGCGAGGTGGGCCGCATAATCCCCACACCTGTCTGGAGGACTTTCCACGTAAAAGCCGACCTTCCCGGCGGTAAAGGGGAAATGGTGCTCCGGGCAGATCACAACACCCGGAAGGTCAGCCGAGGCGCCGCCATCGGCGCACATTTCAAGGTTGCCGAGATCAGCATCCTGGAGGAGGGCTCGCCTTTTCTGAGAGGCGAGTTTATCTGACCCAGACACGAAGCGCGGCTATACGGCCGCGGCAAGAGGCTATCGTGCTCGCAGACTGGTTAATCCCCTAGCCGGAGCACGCCAGTTCTTCGTAAACCCGCATCAGGCCCTGCGCATTCTTCTCCCAGTCGAACAGCTCTTCCGCCTTCCGACGCGCCCCGCGCCCCAACCTTGCCCTGAGAGACTCGTTTAAAATAAGCTCCTCTATCTTCGCCGCGAGCTCCCCGGCATCTCCCCGCTGCAGCTTGAGAACCTCTTCGTGGTCCGTTAAGACCTCCCCAATGCCGATGCTGAACATGACAACCGGCTTCCCCATCGCGAAATACTCGGGGATCTTGGACGGCAGGCGGTACTCGTTGAAGGCGTTGTTTTGCCCTGGCTGCACAAGAACGTCGGCCAGCGACAGGTGCCTGTGGATATCGTGAAAATCGATTACTCCCAGATATAGGACCTTCTCTTCAATGCCCAGCTCGCGTATCTTCTCTTCTACCGGCCCTCTTACATGGTTGAGCCCGCAATAGATAAGCAATACATCGGGATATTTCTTTTCAAGGATCGCCAGTGCCCCCAGCAGGTGGCAGAAATCATCGAAGTTGGGGGGATGAATGTTCCCGGTGTACATGAGGACTGTCCGCCCTTGCAGATGATACTTTTCCGTTAAATCGGGATCCTTGTCCATTGGGCGAAACCTCTTCAAGTCGGCTCCGGGATACAACATAAAGGTGGGCTTCCCGTACTCGCGGAGCAGAAACTCGCGGAGCGGATGACAGATAGCCGTGTAGCAATCCGCGAGCTCATTGATAAGAGAAAAGGTCTCAGGATGTATGGAATGCACCTCACGCGCGGACAAGATCTGCTTTTTTACCTGGCCTTTATACCATTCGTCAAATATAACCTGCTCGTTATCCTCATAGTGGATTATCAAGCGCCCGTCCGAAACTTTTTTAGCCTCAATACCCACCAACGAGGGGATGTGGCGAGGGGTCCACAGGTGGATAATCTGCGGGTTAAAACGCCGTATCATTTCGGCAGTCTCCCGACTCAGGGAAGGACCCTTAAAGCTTATATCCCAGAAGTCGAAAGCAGCAGGCTCATCCATTATGAGACAGCTCTTCGGATCCTCAGGATGAAGGGCCAGCACGTTAAATCCGTGCCTCTGCATTATATTGGCAAACCTGTACAGGTGCTTCATGCCGGGACCGGCAAAATCGTCGTAGCCGGTCATTAATACCCTGAGCCCGGTCTTCCTGCAAGAGGGCTCCGTCTTGGCCTCCGTGAGCCATATCTTTCTGACCATCAACCCCTTCTGATTCCCGCCGGGGCCCTCCCCGGGAGCAGCCCAACCGTATCTCAACTGTATCTCACCGTTCAGTACGTTTCCCGGCATCCACTCGGGGGAGATGCGGAACTCCACCTGTTTCTGCTCATCGACTTTCAGATGTATATTGCCGGCGAAACGCCCGTTAACGAGCAGCCGCCCGCTCACGGGATCTTCAGCGGCCGCTGCCTCTATTCCCACTGTACATGGACCCCGCCGGTGGGCGAATAGCTGAAAGCCCGCCTTTTTCAAGGGGAAACGGTAAACCTCTCTTTTTCCGCCGAACTCCGCGCGCACCGTGGTGGACCATCCACGCAGGAGACTATCTTCATCGTCCTCCCCCATGATGATGTGATCCCTCTTGGTAAGCAGCGCGCTGTAGGGAGCGAACCGGTTATCGACGAGCTCGAAAATACGCTCGTCCGGCGTGGTTCTTTTCATCTGGACGCTCGCCCGCTGCACCAACAGCGGTATGATGCGTAAAAGTACACCTACAACGGCGCGGAAACTCCTTGTCTCCCCGTTCTTCAAATAGTAGCCGATTATCGGCCTGAGGAACTTCCGGATAGTTCTAAGCTGATAATTTTTTATTATAATTTGAAGAGCCACTCTTGAAGCCGCAGAATCGGCCCCGCGCTCTCCTTCCGCCGCGCCGGCGCCGATTCTGCGCGCCGTTGCTCCGGGATTTCTTACCGTCTCCATGCCCTTCGTCCACGCCCTGTAACAGATATCCACGGCTGCGCCTCGAGGGCCGAGCGCCTCATCAAAAAATCCTATTGCAGGAAGCAGCTCCCCGTTGCAGAGACATGCGCGCGGATCGATATAATATGCATATCTGACAGCCTTGCCCTCGCCGCAATACCCCCTGCCCGCCTCCCAGATCCCCCACGCCTTGTGAAACGCCCCCCCTGAAAAACCGAGTCCCTCGCCATCGGCGGCCCGGATCATCAGGCCGATGAACGCTATCCGCTTATCCATGGCGGCAATCTCAACGCTGCGCGGGAGCCAGTCCCCATCAACCTCAATAGTGCTGTGAACCATTGCGAACCATTTATCCCCCCGCTGCAAAACGTGCCTGTAGGCACAGTTGTACATCTCCGGGGCCTTCATCCCGGTCAGCCGAACTATCTCGATATCGGGGTGGCGCCCGGAGAGAAGGTTGACGGCGCTCGAGCCGGCAGTGATGCATGTAATCGCGAAAGAACAGTCGTTGCTCCCTTTCAACGCCCTGACACAGCGTTCCAAATCGGAAGCCGAACCATCATCGAAAATATACACGGTTGTTAATAGAGAACTCATATCTACCCGCTCAGGCTGGATCCGTTTAGATTCCTTAGACGCTCACTGACAGGAGGTTTCGAGCATGGAAAGAGACAGCATTATCCCGGCCATTATTGAAATTTTACGGGATACCTGCTATATCTTCAACATGTCCTTTGGTTTGTGTTATGATTTTATTTTTGCATAAGAGGGATTGGACAGTTCCGGTTACCTTGAGGCCATAGCCATGGAGACATATAAAAAACAGCCACTGGTATATGTGGTGATTTTAACTTTTAACGGGAAGGATGACCTCCAGGAATGTCTCCCCACGGTGCTGGCTGCCGATTATCCCCATTTTAAGGTCTGTCTCGTGGATAACGGCTCCACCGACGGCAGCCAGGATATGATAAAGAAACAGTTCCCCGCAGTTTCCCTGATAGAAAACGGCGCTAATCTCGGGTTTGCCGAAGGGAATAACGTGGGAATCAGACATGCGCTGCAAAACAGGGCAGATTATATCGTAACGCTGAACCAGGACACGGAGGTAGATCCTCAATGGCTTACTGAGCTGGTGAAGGTGGCTGAAAGTGATACATCCATCGCTATATGCGGCGCAAAGATCTACGGCCCGGACAGAAAGACCATCGAGTATTCGGGGACCGTGCTGCTCAAATGGAACTGCCAGGGAGGTTACACCGACGAGCTCGATAGAGGGCAATACGAAAACGTCACCGATGCTGCATACGCCTGTGGAGCAGCGCTTATGATGAAGAGCAGCCTTCTCCCGGAACTGGGGCTGTTCGACAGGGATTTCTTTATGTACAACGAAGACGTCGATCTTTCCATGAGGGCGTGGACACGCGGTTACAGAACCGTCTACGTCCCGAAAGCGATCATCTATCATAACCGGGCGCCGACAACAGGCATGAAGAAGAGGCAGCGCTATTGGGGAATGAGAAACTGCCTGACGACGATAATCAAGAACTACCAATTATCCACCCTCAGCGAGGTAGCAAAAATTAATGTGCGTTTCTATCTGGTGAGCAGAGACTGGGTTTTGGTCAAGGCTTTCCTGGCGAACCTTCTCTTTCTTCCGCGCACGCTCTGGAAGCGACATAAAATCCAGAAAAAGAGAAAACTCTCCGACAGGGAGATTTTCAGCAGGTTCAAGTACACCTAGGGGAAAGCAGGGGCACAGTTGAAAATTACATACGTGGCCTATGATGACCTCAGCTCTCCCGGTCCGCGGCACGCCTACTTCTTCGCGAAAAACGTCGCCAGGCTGACCGGGCAAAAGACCCAGTTAATCGTGCCTACCGTGCGGCAGTGGTACGGGAATGAAACCGATCCTCCCGAGGCCTACGCCTGCGACGAAGTCGAGCTCCATGTTGCCACGCGGGAACCGTACATTCATTCCGAGAGATGCCTGAAATACCGTGGAGACATCCTCGATCGGATCAAAAAGTACTCGCCGGACATCATCCATATCTGGACAACAAAGCCCTTCCCTGTCGTTCTCGGATACCTGGCACGAAGGGAGCTCAACATTCCGTTAATCGCTCACTGCGAAGACGACGAGATACTGCTGGCGCTAAGAAAGGAATATTCGCAAACGTATCCCCGGATGCTTCTGTACGTGCTGTCGGCCATCATCGGGATTCAGCTGGTTAACGGTATAACAGCAATCCAGCCCGTCCTGGGAGATTACATTAAAAGCAGAATGCTCTTCGTAAAAAAGCCGATGAAGGTCATAAGGTGCGGCGCCGAACTCGATAAGTTCTCGCCGCTCAGGGACGGCGGCTCAATCAGAAAAGAACTCAACATAGAGGATCGTCCCGTAGTCTGTTACTCGGGGTTTTTAGGGGATTATTCCCAACTCGAGATTCTGATCGAGGCGATACGGATCGTGCGCGGGGAGTTCCCATCGGTCATCCTGATGGTAATCGGTGACGGCGACAAGCGCGCCGACTACGAAAACCTCGTCGCACAATTGGGACTCCAGCAAAACACGGTTTTCGTGGGCAAAAAGAAACACTCGGAGGTTCCAAACTACTATGCGGCCGCAGACATCCTCGTCGCAGTAGGCTCAGTTAACAAGTATAACGACAGGCGCCTGCCAGCTAAGTTCCCGGAGTACATGGCCATGGGGAAGCCGGTTATCATGCACAACAGCGGAATAGCCCGGCAGCTGGCCGATAATGAGCAGGTTGTTAAAACATATAAAGGGTCGGCCGCGGAGTTCGCAGAAAAAATAGGGACTATTTTAAAAAACCGTGCGTTCGCCTCACGTCTTTCATGTAATGCACGGAAGACAGCCGAATCGCTTTTCGACTGGGAAAAGAACAGCCTGGACCTTCTCGACTTCTACGGCGAGTTTATCGCCTCACCGTGAAAAATCCATATCCAGGACGAAGTCAGGGTTGCACTTTTCCTTGATGAAGGTGCAAGCCTTCCTCAGATCCTCGCTGGTAAGTGTTAGGCCAAGCTCCTCCTTCGCTTTCCTCGCCAGCTCGCTTGCCCGACCCGCCAAAATGGCCCTGTCCAGGTTCTCGCAGTGCTCGCAGGGCATGTAACAGGTGAGGTCGTGTGGATTCAAAAAGAGAGAGTAGATACTCTGGGCCGCGAGGATGATCTTTTCCCGTATTCCCGCATGGGCGTATCTCGGGAAAAAGTATGTGAGGGAAAATTCATCCGGCTTGCAGAACGTCCAGTGAGCATCGGGCCAGATCTTGGCGTTGAAAAACTGCCTCCAGCACCGGGCTTTCTCTTTCACGCCTTCGGCGGCCAGCGGGCTGAAGTCTCTTACGCCTCTCACTTCGACCCTTATATCCTTGTACTCCTTTTCCCACTCCCTGCTTCTCTCCGTAAAATCCTTCCATGCCCCGGGCGTCGAAGCGGGAGATCTGGGATCGGTGTAATTAAACATGGGCTTGACCTCGACGCTTATATCCACAAGGCTCTTCTTCCGCAGCTCCCTTAGCGCGTCGAACATTTCGGGGAGGCGGGGATAGGAACTTACCGTGGCCGTCGGGACAAACATGATTTTTCGGAAGCCGCTCCAGGACGGAAAGCGGTGAAGAGCGAGCCTGCTGACCGTTTCCAGTACCTGGTCGCCGTCCACGCCTCTCTGGGCTTTGTTGACCTCCCCGAGTCCATCCAGGCTCGCGGCAAGTATGTTCGCGTACGGCAGAATTTCATAGAGAAGCTCAGGGCGGCCGGTGCAGTTAGAGTTGAACTCGAGCTGCATCCCTTCTCCAATACCCTCTCTCAGGCGGCGCATGAGGTCAACGATGTTCGGTACCAGGGTAGGCTCACCGCCGGAGATGCATATATGCTTGGGCTTGACGCGCAACAGCTCTCCAAGCGCCTTCTCGTAATTCGGCTCTGTTCTATCAGCCTCAGGATTCAGCACGTTGAAACAGTAGCTGCACTTCTGGTTGCACACGAAGCTGATGATCCACGTGACACCCCAGTAAAACTGGGTGTAATTCTCATCCCTGTATAGGCCGAAAAGTGCCCTCACATATCCTCCTCTGCCTCCGGCTTTTCCGTAAATCCGGGGCCGTCTCCCCCTTCTCCGGCGGCATATCGATAACAACACTATACATTAACCCCCCTCCTTTTCCAGCGAAATGAGTTCAAATAATCACCTGATAGAAGGAGGTGTTACTGGTATACTTTACCAATCATGATATCATTTAGACAGCCGGTGTACATGTTGTAAAGAGATAGCCGTAGTATATGTCATCGTCCATCCAAAGACCACGGAGACGCGAATAATCGCAGAAGTTATTCCCCTCCAGGAAGCAAGCTTGCTGCGGTAAAGTTATGAAGATAGTATACGTCACCCACCGCTACTGGCCCTACCCGGGAGGTTCGGAGAAATACGTTCAGGAGATGTCCGAGCGCTTCGTCAGGGAGGGGGACAGCGTCCAAGTAATCACCACGGATGCCTGGGATATTGAACACTTTTTTTCGAGAGGGAGCAAAAGCATCAATAAGCCCGACGAAGTTCATAATGGTGTCCCCATAAAAAGGGTTCCCGCCAGAAAATTTCCCTTTCACAAACATACGTCCAGGCTGCTTTCGGCTTACCCGTCTCTGGGGGCCAAGGCCCTCTTCAGGCGCCCTTCCCCCTTCGTGCCCTCCTTATCAAGAGAACTGAAAAAACACTGCGACGCGGACATTATTCACTCATCTGCATTCTCATACGACTCCCTCATGTATACAAGCCATGCCTTTGCGACAAGACATGACATCCCCTTCGCTATAACGCCTTTTGTCCACTTCGGAGAGCCGCGCGAGGCGCTCCGCATCTCGACACTTTTAACCTCTCCCGAAATCTCAGTCCTTCAGAGAAGCGACCTAGTCATCGCTCAAACCAATTTAGAGAAGCTGGCACTGTGCCGGCTGCCGTTACCTCCCGGCAAAATAGCCGTTCTCGGCATGGGCGTCAACCCGGAGGAGGTCACCGGCGGCGACGGAAACAGGTTCAGGGTTAAACACAACATATCCCCCACGGATACCGTCATCCTTCACGTCGCCGAACAGAGCTATCTTAAGGGCTCTATCCACCTGGTCGAGGCCGTAAAGAGGATTAAGCCCCGGGTAAACAGAATAAGAATTGTCTTTGCAGGGACTTCTATGCGAAATTTCAGGAAGTACATGGACATCCAGGAAAAGGATATCCTCGATGCCTGCATATTCATCGATATTATTTCCGGACAGGAGAAAAAGGACGCGTTCGACGCCTGCGATATATACGCGATGCCATCCAAGACCGACACGTTCGGCATAGTCTACCTCGAAGCGTGGCTGGCAAAGAAGCCCGTTATAGGCGCCATGGCGGGTGGTGTTCCGGATGTCGTTTCGGACGGCGTAGATGGATTCCTCGTTCCCTACGGCAACATCTACATGCTGGCCGACTACCTGTGGAAGCTGATTCACAATAAGGAGCTTCGGGACACCATGGGAGAGAACGGATATCAAAAAGTTCTACAGTTCCACACGTGGGATAAAAAATACAATAAAATCAAGCGGCTTTTCATCGATTTGATAGACAGGAAGAGCTCTTCGGGAAAGTGCCCGCAGCTTCCATCCAACCCGGAAATACAGGGATAATCTACGCCGGATGAAAGCCTTATATATATGCCATCAGTACTGGCCTTTTCTATGCGGCTCCGGCATATTCTTCCAGGAGATGGCCGAGAGGCTCGTCCGCGAAGGGCACGAGGCCAGCGTCTACACAACCGATGCCCTTCACTTCGAGCGATTTATCAGCCGGAAGGGAAAGTGCGCCGGGAAGCTGCGTGAAAGCCGCAACGGCGTCTCCATCAGGAGGTTTCGCCTCCGGCACCTCCCCTCGTACAATACGGTGAGCTGGCGCCTGAGAAGGCTTCCCCTGCCGATCGCCCCCCACATTTTCAGCACGGGATTCCTCCCGGGGATGGCCCTGGAGTGCTTCAAGCGACACTCGTTCGACCTCGTCCACGGCGGCCTCGTTCCCTACGGCATGCCCCTCTACCTCGCATACAGGATCGCGAAGAAAGAGGGGGTTCCGCTCATCTACAGCCCATTCGTCCATATTGGAGAGCCTCAGGACGATCAGGTCCTCAAGATCCACACCGATCCCGAGCAGATAAGGTTACTGAGCGAGGCCGACGGCGTCATTTGCCAGACAACCATCGAGGCTGAATCGCTCTCTCGCCTCGGTGTACATCGAGAAAGGATCGAAGTTATTGGAATGGGTGTCAACCCGGATGATCTCCCGGGAGGGGACGGCGACCGTTTCAGAAAAAAACACGGGATAGAAGGAAGTATCCTCTTCTCGGTCGCTCCCAAGGTATATGACAAGGGAACGCAGCACTCCGTCCGGGCCCTGGAGCGCCTGCTCCAGCAAGGCTATGACGTGTCCCTCGTCCTGGCAGGCCCTACATTCGACAATTTCGGGGCATTTTATAAAAAACTTTCCCAGCCTATCCGGGAACGGCTCATTCTGATCGAGAGGATCGAGGGCGAAGAGAAAAAAGACCTCTTCTCGGCTGGGGATATCATGGTCATGCCCTCGCGGAACGAGTCCTTCGGAATGGTATACCTGGAAGCCTGGTCGTGCGGCATCCCGGTGGTCGGGGCCCTGGCAGGGGGGGTGCCCGAAGTTATAGAGGATGGAAAGGACGGGATTCTCGTCCCCTTCGGTGACAGCGAAACGCTCGCAAAACGCCTTGAAAACCTGCTCGACAACACGGAATTGAGAGATAAAATGGGCCGAATAGGGCGGGAGAAGGTCCTTGCAAAATATACCTGGGATATCCAGTATAATAAGCTGAAAGAGCTTTATGTGCGTCTTGGCTGCGATATAAATTTATGAGCGCCTGCCTGCCGGCAGGCAGGAAGCGAATTAATCTATAATGAAAACTGTTATCTGCAACCCCCCCTGGCTGCTCCAGGACAGGATCGGCTTCCGCTCGAACGTGAGATGGCCATTCACGGTCCCCCTTTCCGTTTTCAGGCAGAAGGGCTCCGCCTCGTACCATTTCCCGATCTACCAGGCGTACCTGGCCGCTCTGATGCTCGGTGAAGGACTCGATGTATCGGTCATCGACGCGACCCTCGACCTCCTCGACACAAGGGCATTTATAAAAAAGCTCGGGGATGCGCATGGAGATATATGCGTCATTGAGACCAGTACCCCGTCTTTCCCTTTAGATATTCAGACAATGCGGGCCGTCAAAGAGGAGCTGGGTATGACCATAATCGCCATCGGCCCCCATACTTCCATCTACCATAAGGAAGTCATGACCGAGCATCTCTTCATCGACTATATCGTGCGCGGCGAGTACGAGGCCACCGTCCTGGAGTTGATAAAATACATACAGGAGAACGGCGACCCCGCCGGTGTATCCGGGATAACGTACAGGACGGGCGGCGATATCGCGGTCAATGAGGATAGGCCCTATATCCAGGATCTCGACAGCCTCCCCTACCCCGCCAGGGATCTCTACGCCTGGGAGAGATACCATGAGCCCAATTTCATCGCCCTGCCGTGGATCACTATGATCACCAGCAGGGGGTGTCCCTTCAAATGCACGTTCTGCCTCTGGCCGCAGGTGATGTACGGCCACGGTTTCAGGGCCCGGAGCCCTGCCAACGTCGTGAGCGAGATGGAGTACTGCGTCAACAGGTACAGGCCGGGGGAGATATTTTTCGACGACGACACCTTCACAATCGGGAAGGGGCGCGTCCACCAGATCTGCAGCCTGATTTCGGAAAAAGGGATGGACATCATCTGGAGCTGCATGGGGCGGGTGGACACTGTTGACGACGAGATGCTCTCCAGCATGTACCGTGCGGGCTGCCGCAAGATAAAGTTCGGTGTCGAGACCGGCTCCCCCAGGATAATGGCGGCTATCAAAAAGAACATAGACCTGTCAAAAGTCCCACGGGCATTCGAGGCGGCAAAAAGGTGCGGCCTCGAGGTCCACGGAACGTTCATGATCGGTCTGCCGGGAGAAACACCTGAAACAGTGAGGGAGACGGTAAGCCTGGCTAAAATACTCCCCAACGACTCGCTTCAGTTCAGCATCGCCACGCCGTTTCCCGGGACGGAATTTTACGAGGACTGCAGGAGAAACGGCCTCCTTGTTACGGAAGACTGGTCGAACTATGACGGGACTTTCGGAGCCGTGATGAGCTACCCTCACCTGAGCAAGAAGGTGATCGAATCCCTCTACGAAACTGCAAAAAGAAAATGCTATCCCGGGAGAAGCCTATTTACTGATATTATTTGCGATATAAAAACGAAATTAAAAAAGATTTGGCGGAGGAGTTCCCGATGAAGACCAAAAAACGGGTTATGAAACTCAAATATAAGAATTTCTACTGGGCCGTGACCTGGCTTATAACATACGTATGCAACCTGAGATGCAAATATTGCAGTGTAACCCCGGCAAGGGAACACCCTGATATCCAGAAAGCTTTCCGGAAGATCGTCGCCATCAAGCCCAAGCACCTCTGTATATCGGGCGGAGAGCCTACTCTCATCCCTGATTTCATCGATCTTATGAAGGAGCTTCGTGCCAGGCTGCCGAACACCAATATAGAGCTCAACACAAACGCGACACTGCCGGATGTAACCTGTAAGGTTCTCCCCTATATCGACTGGCTCGCGTTCAGCATCGATGGAGTTGGCGGAATCAACAAGATGCTTCGCGGAGTAGACGGCGACATTCTTCTGGAGACACTGGAAAAGATTATTCAGCTCCAGGTCAAAATGAATAACAGCTTCAGAATCGCCGTCGTTCCCGTAGCTGTAATCTCCAACTACAAGCAAATGGAACCACTATTCGAGAGGCTGGATCAATTGTTTAAGAGATACAGGAACAAGATGTGTATCGACGTTAAACCAATGCATCCCTATGACCAGCCCATGACGGTCGCGTACGACAGGAATATTTACCGGGAATTCATAGAGCTGAACTCGAAATTGCCGGCAAAATACGAGATACCCCTGAGTATCAGAGGCATCGGGGATCTGGATCCATTGACGGATACCAGCGTAAAGGAATCCGTTTCCTGCTTCAGGCAATACTTTATAGGACTCATGACCGGGGATGGGGATATCACGACATGCAAGCCGGAGAAATATTACGACTACTACCATGATATGTTTTTCGAGGGAGGGTGGCCTGAAAAAGCGCGGGCCATTGGCGGAGCCATAAATGAACTTTTTATTCACCCCTATTGCCCCACGTGTCACTTCCCGTGTGAGCACATGCATTTTATAAGCAGGCCCCTCGCCATGAACCGGGCCAGCGAGGTCCTCGAATGGGCAAGTGAGCATAACATAGTCCTGAGTAGGGAAGAAGCCGGTGAGGCTTTTAGATTTATCCGGAAACACCTCAACAAAGATTTCATTATAGATGCACCATAACCCGGCTTTTCATCCGGAGAACAGCTCAACTAACCTGCGCAGCACTATGGACCCTCTTGTTTATGTCATAGTTTTAAATTGGAACGGCCTGGAACACCTCCCCGTCTGTCTCAACTCTCTCCGGGATCTTTCTTACGGCAATACAAAAATTATAATGGTGGATAACGGATCAACGGACGGCAGTCAGGACTACGTAAGAGAAAAGTTCCCCGGCGTGGAGGTTATCCAGAACAGGAAAAACATCGGCTTCTCGCCGGCGAACAACGTCGGGATGCGATACGCTCTTGAGAGGAACGCCGACTACATCTCCCTGCTGAACAACGACATGGAGGTAGACAGCGGCTGGATTACGGAGCTTGTGGCGGCGGCGGAAAGCGACGGAACCATCGGCGCGTGCGCCACGAAGATGCTGTACTTCTACAACCGGGACATCATCCAGGGAATAGGAATCTGCCTGAACCGCATCGCCCTGGCATGGGACTACCTCAACGGCCGCTATGACCTGGAAGATACCAAAATAGACGGTGAAGTGCTCGGCTCGTGCGGCGGGGCCTTCTTCGCGCGGGCGAATGTCCTTCGGAAAACCGGTCTCTTCGACCCCGCGTATTTCACGTATTACGAGGACGTCGAGCTGAGCATGAGAATATGGGACGAGGGATATAGAATAGTCACGGTCCCTTCTGCCAGGGTCTATCACAAGTTCGCCGCCACCATGGTGGAGAATTCGCGCTGGAAAAATTACCTGATCCTGCGCAACCGCCTCCGCCTGATATTGAAATGCTTCCCGGCGCCCATGCTCCGCAGGGCTCTTCTCGACACCCTGCGCTGGGAAATAAAAGTGGGGCGAGACAACTACTGGAAGAAGGATTACGTGATGATTGCCAACCAAGTGCGAGCCATCTTTACTGCAGCGCTTCGCGCTTTGAGCACCGTCTCGCACCGGCGGCGGACGGGCCCGATAGAAAGCGAACGGTTGTGGGGGTTTGTAAAGAAAGAATTGAACCCATACCGCGTGCGCCTTCCCCAGCCTCCTTACCGGGAATGGGACGCACCGAAGAGCAGTGCCGTCCGCCCCGCGGCCGACAGCTCGCAGCTCGGCCCCGGATGGTATCTAATGTACGACGAAGGAGACAACAAGTTTCGCTGGTTCGCGAAAGAGGCATCACTATCCCTCAGGGTACCTCAAAAGGAAGGGTGCTCCCTGCGTATCGCTGTCGGAAACGACTACCACAACCTGAAGAAGATAGAACTCATAATCACCATAAATGGAAAAGAGATAGGACAATTCATTCCCGAAAAGGGATGGAACACGTACAGGCTGCCGCTGCGAGAGGCCGTAGGGGATTCAATCCTTGTGACACTTCAGGCGGGTGACCTTTACAATGCCGAAGTTACCGGCGAGATGACCGATCTCAGCTTCAAGGTCAAAGAGGTGGCGCTGGAGACGGGCGCGCCGTGTAGGTCACGGATATGCAGATAATGCGGGTTGACATCAGCCGGCGCCCGTAATATGCTGTTGTTTGATCATGGGAAAGATGAGTTTATTGAAAGAATTGTTTCTCTTCCTCAGGGAGACGAAGATGTGGTGGCTGGCGCCAATCTTCATCATACTGATACTTCTGAGCATATTCATATTCCTTACAGAGGGATCGGCCGTCCTGCCGTTCGTCTACACTCTCTTTTAATAAATTTGCTCACTCCATTCGCAAATTTATTAACAATCCGACTTCGTTGGAGCTTTATCCTTTTTACTCCTCCAACGGCGGAATTATATTTAAACCGATCCTATCGGCTATCTCATTGAACTCCTCACGGGAAAGGTCGTCGATCCTTTTCTCCCTCTTCTTCAACTGCTCGTTGAACTTTATCGCCTTCTCCTGCATTATGCCGTGGGTATCCTCGGAGCCTCCGTAGAGCTTGAAATTATCCCCCTTCGTCACACGCAGAAGGTCGTCCTCGCAGTCGAACCCGAGGCCAAGAAGTATCTTCTTTCTGCGTGAATCGGGCGTCATGATCAGGAGCCTTTCTCCGGCCCTCCGTACACGTAATCGACAATATTGTCCACCTCCCTGTAAAAATCCGGCATCGGCAGAAAATCGAACTCCCACTCGATGTTCTGCTTGATCCTCTTCTTCGCTTCAGCCCTGGGATAATCGAGGCCCCGAAGGATGGTCGCCCTGTCCTTTATCTCGTACATGTGCATCTTCTGGAACGGGCTCTTGTAACTGTAACTCTTTCTCGTCGGTTTCTTAACCATCGTTTATTTCCTTCCCTCAGCTTCCAGAATCCTTTTTCGCAGCCTGTTTACAATAAAGCGGGCATAAAAGGTGTTTCTCCTCAACTCGTAACTCGTCTTACGGATAGTTTTCTCTTTATCATTCAGCAGGCAATCCCGGCAGTAAAAGAGCTTCTGATAGCTTATCCCATCATCCGTATCGAACTTCTTTTTACACACCGTACACGTCTCGGTAAAAGCCCTGCGGCAGACGGGACAGCCGTCGCTCCCGGCTTTGATCTCCGCGCCGCAGTAGCGGCATGCCGCCTTCAGGGGACTATCTTCCACAATACAAACTCATTATTACTTCCTGTTTACGAGTCGGCAGTCCCGGCCATCGTCACAATGGATTCAATCTCTCCGCCCGACAATAAAGGATACTTTGCGCTCAAGGTCTCTGCGCACGGCGAATCCTCGATCCGGGCTATCCCGTCGAGAGTATCGGCGAGCCCCATCTCGCACATCCTCGAGTTGTACTCGTTCAGTTCGACGCCCCTCTTGAAGACCCGCAGGGCGTCATTATATCTCCCGGACTCCAGATAGCACCTCCCAAGATACGAGTAGTGGAGAACAAGGGTATAGATCTCTTTCTTCTCCTCCAGGCGGTCGATCTGCTCTTCCATGAACCTCGTCGTCTTCTCCAGGCTGACGGCGGCGGAATCGTACTTTTTCCAGTGAATCCTCACCCTCGCCCTTCTGAACTCCCTGAGAAACCACCCCTCCCTGTCGGAAAGAACCGACGTTAGATCTTCTCCCTCTTCCTCCTCCTCTTTCTCTTCTTTCTCTTCTTTCTTCGCGGTTCTCTGTATTTTCCTTTCCGTCTCTATCTGCTCGATCTCATGGATATCTATCTCCCTCTCATGGGACCGGGGTCTTCGCCTCCCCCCGAGCCCTACCAATATGGCCAGAATAACCAGCACTATGGAGGTCACTATTATAATCGGGATCCCGCTTCCGGTTGCTTCTTCCTCCTCTTCCTCGGCCAACATGGCTTTCACCCGCCTGACCGGTCTTCTCGTAGGTGTGGGGCCGGCCCGATCCTTGACTTCCGCCAATTTTTTTTCGGGTGAGGGTCTCTCCCTTCCGGCAACAGAATCCCCGGCCTTCTCAGCCTTGATGCTCATGCTTCTAGCCTGTTCTACAGCGGTCTTCCAGGGGCTGAGGGGGAAAGAGCCAAGGAAATTTAGACAGATATCGGCGAAGGGAGATATAACCATGATAAACCTGCTCCGGCCATCGTACTCCTCCTCGTATATAAGGGGGTTGAGGACAATGACCCTGCCGAACCTGCGGAAATATGCCGGGCCGTATCGCCTGACATCGCCCTTGACGCTCACCCTGGCTACATCGATCCAGTCTCCGGAAGACGTCAATTTCAGCTTAGCGATCCTGAAGCCGCCATCCATATTATCGATGGTGGCCATGAAAACGCCCGTATCGGTCGTCCTCGCCTCGATAGATTCCCGGACCTCCTCCCCGCGCACCGTCTCTTCCCTGACGATTTCGACATCGATACCGCCCAGCTCCGTCGATAATTCCCCCTCCACCTCTTCGATACGAACCTCGACTCTCCCGATAACTATTCCGACACCGGTTTCAGGCGCCTCGCAGAATACCGCATCCGCCATAACAAGAATAGAGAGCAGCACCGCCGTATAAATTATGCAGGAAATCTTCATGACGTACATTTCACCATTATTATAACTACCAGATCGATATAAGAAAGGTCAATATACATAAATTCAATCGCTTCCTGCCTGCCGGCAGGCAGGAAGCGATTGAATTTATCAAGTGGCGGCCGGATATTAACCGGCCGGGGACACCGGGGGCAAAGCAACGATATGCTCGAGGGCCGGGAGCTCGCGCCTGACTGTTGACAGGTACTTGAAATCCAGGTCCGCAACGATCACACACTCCCCTTCAGTGGGCGCCCGCGCGATAACCTTGCCCCACGGGCCGACGATCATCGTATTGCCGTAGCTCCTGATCCCCGTGGCGGTATTACTGCCGGCCTGGTTGGGGGCAATGACGAAGGCCTGGTTCTCGACGGCTCGCGACCGGTTCAGCACCTCCCAGTGCGCTACCCCCGTCAGATATGTGAAGTTGGAGGGAATGAAAATCATTTCGGCCCACACCTCGGCGAACCTCCTGAAAAGCTCCGGGAACCTCAGGTCATAACATACGGCCATCCCGCAGATATGACCCTCGATCTTCGCCGTACAGACACGCCGCCCCGGGATGAAAGACTCCGACTCCCGGATGGGCGGCTCTCCGTTGAGATCGAACAGGTGGATCTTCCTGTAAACCCCTATCACCCCGCCGTCCGGGGAGAGAAGGACGCTTGTATTGTAATACCGCTGATGACGGGGGTCAAAGAGCCCCCCGTCGGCGGGCCTCTCAATAATAGTGCCGCAAAGAATATATATACGGTTCTCGGCGGCAAGGCGGGCCAGCGTATTTATAACATCGCCCGGGACATACTCCGCCACCCTCCAGTAGTTCCTCTTATCCCCCCTGTAGTCGAAAGCCTCCGGCAGGGCGACAACTCCGGCCCCTTTACCGGCCGCCTCGCCGATCAAGGAGCAGGCCTTCCGGAGATTTCTCTCCCTGTCCTTCCCGGAGTTCATCTGGATAGCCGCAACCCGGATTATATCAGCCATCGCTTCCCTGCTCCTTTATCTCGAAGAGCCTGTCCCAATATCCGGCCAGGCCGCTGACATCAGCATCAATGGTCAGGTAGAGGCCGTCCCTTCCCGTTGTGAGCCTGTGCTCGATCTTTCCGCCCAGATACTTTTTCAGGAATAACGGCAGGCTCGCCTCCACAGCGGCCTGTGTGGTCCCCGCGCGATTTTTATCCGGTGAATGGGTCACAACCCTCGCCTTCATGCTGTCGCTGTTAATTATGTCGACCGTCACTCCCAGATAGTCCACCGATTCCGTCATACCCAGCAGAATCGGCCCCCACTCCGCCCTGCAAAGATCAACATATTTCTTGAAATCGTCGCCCCTGTTATCCACAAAGGTCGCGAGATCGGCAGGCGATGTAAAAAGGCGGATACCGATATCCTCATACGGGACGGTTGAGGAGAGCCGTTCACCGTCATGAGCGGAAGCCCCCGTGGCGGCCTTAACCGCCTCGCGGGACGACCCCACGACGACATTGTCCCCCATAATGACGTAGGAAGAGGCCCTTACCGCTATCTCGATATCCCCTCCCGGGACGGCGACTTTCTCCGGGGATTCGGCGCCCTTCTCGACAAGGAGTTCCAGAATAGTCACCAGGACCGATCGCTTAAACCTCCGCGCGGCCTCGTTGTCCCGGATATTGATCGTAATATCGTGATCGCCCACCTTGATTTTTATAGGCTCTCCCTTATCGACAATCCGCGCGGCAAGGATGAAATCATGCGCGCCGCCCCTCCGCGGCAGGACGGCGAAGGCCAGCTCATCGACGTCCAGGAAGATGAAATCATCTATCTTTTCATTCCCGGAGTAACGGGATAACAGGTAGGTCTTCAGACGCTTCGCAAGCCAGGACACGCCTTCGTCTTCCCCTGATATTGTGATCGATACCGCAAGAGGAGCGGTCTTGGGGATAAAATCCACCGGCGATTGCCGGGAGTACGCGGAGTGCTGGGCCGCCGACAGCAACAGGAGGCATGCCGCCACTCTCGAAAAAATCATACGGTATATCCCCCTAACCGCTTTTCTTACCGACACCGAAAATATCCGTCATAACAGCCTTCGGGACGTCGTCGAGAGACATGAAAATGTCCTTGAAGAAATCCACCGCGCCCAGGCCGATGTCCCTGTACAGAAGAACCAGGCCCTTGGCCGCCCTGGCAGGGTCCTTGTAATCGATCCTGGTCGTATCGGTAAACGCCGGCACACCTGCAAAGAGTACGGTAAAAATAATAAAACAGCCAATAACTCTCATCTCCGGACTCCTTAAGCCTTGTCCTGCTTCATTCTATGCCCTCCCGGGGCGGTAAAGATCCGGGTTGCTAAAAAAATTCCCGGGCTCATTCAGCAAATCAAGCGGATTCGCTCTCACTGCTATCCGGGGAATCGAGCACGATCTTTTTTGTAGTCTTGAAATGCAGCTTGGCGACCTTGGCGAGTGCCTCCAGGCCGTGGTTTTTCACGATCTTTACAGCCGACTCCTCAACGGCTTTCGATGACCCGCCTTTATACAGCTTTATTCCGAAGGACTTGGAGAGGCGGTCAAGCCTCCTTAAAAACTCGTCGCGGGCGACAATCGAAGCAGCCGCGACGGCGATATCCCGCTCTCCCCGCACCCTCTGCTCGACGTTAATCTTCCGGCCCTTTCTCATGAGGGCGTTCCGCACCACGCCTTCATCGGCGAACTTGTCCAGCACCGCCAGCGGGCAATCGACCTCCGACAGGATGTTTTCTATCGCCCTCGCGTGGCCCCACGCGAGCATCCTGTTGAGATTGCCAATCTTCGCGTACAGCTCGTTGTACTTCTCGGGACCGATCACCACGACCGAGCTCTTGATAAACCCCTTGAGGTTGTCGCTGATATCCCTCACCCGGCCGTCGGTGAGAGTCTTGGAGTCGGAGACGCCGATATCCAGCAACCTCCTCACCACGGATTGCTCGACAAAAACCGCGGCCACGACAAGCGGCCCGAAGTAATCGCCCTTGCCGCTCTCGTCCACGCCGATCCTCTCAACGCCCAGGTTTTCGTCGAGAATCTCCTCGTAGCCGAAGGTGAAGGACTTCAAGATGCACGGCTCCAGATAAAACCGTATGAAGTCCAATGAACCCTTCCCCTGAACAAGCAGCTTACCGTTCTTGAACATGGTCAGGTTTACCGAATCCCCGGTCGCCCCGAAGAGCGCGTGCGGGATACCCTCCTTGATTTTATACCCCCTGGAGGGAAGGTCGCTCTTCAAACTGCCCGCAAGGCTCCCGTCGAGCATGCAGACATAGGTGTTCTCCCCGCGCTTTGATATTACACGCTTCATTTAAGGGTTCCACAGGTAGAGGAATCTCGTTCCTTCATCGTTCAGCGTCTCGGTGAGGCGGGAGAGGACCCCGCCGTCCAGCGTCCTCATGGAGTACACCCTCAATATGTCCTTCAGGGTGTAGACCCTTTCATAGCGAACCGCCTTCAGTTTATCGACGCCCAGCAGCTCTTTGGCCTTATCTATGGCATCTTCGCGATAGCCTATGGCATCGACCAGCTTCAGGGAAAGGGCCTGCTCACCCGTGTAAATATTCCCGCCGGCGATCTCCTCGATCTCCGATTCATCGAGCCCGCGGCCCTCGGCCACCACGAGCAGAAAGCGGTCCAGCATTTCGTTGATTATGGCCTGCAGTATAATACGCTCCTCATCAGTCATGGGCCTCGTGGGAGAGAGGATGTCCTTTTCAGGGCCGGACTTAATCGTCACATCCTCGATGCCGAGCTTCTCGTACAGCCCCGTGATATTGGCGGTCTTTATAATCACACCGATAGAGCCTGTTATCGTCGTGGGGTGCGCTATGATGAAATCGCACGGGGCGGCACAATAATAAGCCCCGGAAGCGGCAACGTCGCCGAGTTCCGCTATGACCTTTTTCCCGGACTTCCTGATCTGTAATATCTCGTTATATATTATATCGCTGGCCGTGATCTCACCGCCCGGGCTGTCGATAACAAGGAGAATAGCCTTGATGTTTTTATCCCTGGCGGCTTTCTTGAACCGGGCCCGTATATCGCTCACGGTATTCTGCCTCGCCCACAGCCCGCTGCTCGTGCCGGAACTTATCATCCCCTCAAGGGGGATAATGAGGAGTTTGTCCCTCCCCTGGCCGCCGACAAGCCGCTCCCGGAAAACGTGAGCCGACTCCTCGGCCATTTCGGGCGCCAGAAGATCCCCGCTGACCAGGAATACTCCAAGCAGCGCGTTCAGGCCGAGGCTGCACAGCAGGACCAGGATGAGTGCCCCGATCCCCAGCCAGAACCACACAGAGCGGCCCCTCCTCTCCGCCACCAGATACTCAGCCAACAGACCGCCTCCGGAAATTAAAAAAAGCTTTGGTTTTCATCCCATCTTACTTCCTTCGGGCATTTTATTGATTACCCTCGCTCCTGTCAACGAAAAATACCGTAACGCGGCCTCATTCCTGCATCGAGTCGAGCAATTTCGCGGCCATATCCCCGTCGAGGTCTTTCAGTACCCCGTACTCGTAAAGGGCGGAATCCCCGTCGCCAAGGTGCAAATACGCAATCCCCAGATTGAAGTGCGCGCTGACGTTATCGGTGTTGATGAGGATGGCCCGCTTGTACGCCCTGACCGCGTATGGATAGCGCCCCAATTTTTGACAGGCATTCCCCAGATTGACGTGCGCCTTCTCGTGGTCGGGTTTAATGCGGAGCGCCTCGGCGTACTGGGCAACGGCCGCATCGAACGCGCCCTGCGCGGCCAGTGCGTTGCCCAGGTTATAGTGAGCGGCCGCGTGGCCGGGCTTGAATCGGATCGCCCTGGAATAATGGAGGATCGCCTCATCGAACGCGCCCTTCCTTGCAAGTGCCTTGCCCAGGTTATAGTGCGCTTCCGCATAGCCCGGCGAGATCCGGAGCGCCTCGGAGTAGCGGGCGACTGCCTCGTCAAATCTTCCCTGGAGGGCCAGAGCTTCACCCAGCTTGTTCAACGCGCCGGCATGGTCGGGGTTGATCCGGAGCGCCTCCGAATACCGGTCAATGGCTTTGTTCAACCTGCCCTGCCGTGCATAAAGGACCCCGAGGTTGTTGTGCGCCATCCACGCCCGGGGATTCTTTTTTATTGTATCCAGCCACAGTGTTTCAGGATCCAGGTAAATCCCGCTCTGGTTGAATGTGAGGATGCCGAGACTCACCAGGACAGCGCAGCCCAGAATATTTTTAATCCAAGCATTTGAAATCAGGCGGGAAGCTCCGGCGGACACAATTGCTATCGGGCCGATAACCGCAAGGTAGACATAATGGTCGGCAACAAAAGAGTATATCTGGGCGTAAAAACCGATGAAGCCCAGGGCGGGCAGCGCCAAAACTGTGTAGGAAGCCAGGCAGGCAAAGGGACCACGCCCCAGGCGGCGGCGGGCCAGCCACAGAAACACCAGGAAAGCGAGGGCCGTAACAGGAAAAACCCATTCCCCGGCCCTTTCAGGCGAGGGATACCAGCGGGGATAGATGAAGGTTAATTTCACCGGCAGCAACAGCTTGCCCAGGTAAAACCAGAACGCCTTTCCAGCTATGATTATACGCGCGGTAAACGGCATCGCCCATTCCATGCCCCTCACGCCCACATGCCCGGTTTCGTAATACCAGGTGAAAGCCCCCGCTAAAAGGGAGAGCGTAAAGAGGGGAAGAAGCTTCCTGATATACTTAAAACGCACTTCGCCCTCCCTGTACCACCGCAAGATAATCAGGATAAGCGGGAACGTGCAGATGGAAGTCTTGCTGAGCAGGGCAAGCATGTAAAGCATGATGGATAAAGCGTAGCTGCTTCTCTTTCCATCAAGTTCGAATCTGAGGAACAGGAGCAAAGCCGAAAAAAGGAAAAAGGCGGAAAGGACGTTCTTCGCTTCCGTCACCCAGGCCACGGACTCCACCATAAGTGGGTGCAGGGCAAAGACGGCCGCCACAAACCAGGCGGCAGGGGCATGGAGCTTCCTGAGTACCGCCCACAGGAGCACTGCGTCCAGAATGTGGAGAACGATATTGGACAGATGGTATCCGAGAGGATTCAATCCCCACAGACGGCACTGGACCCAGAAAAAGGTATAGGTGAGGGGGTAATTCTGGCCCGGGACCTCCGCCGTGTACCAGACTTTCAAGATACTCCTCTCCCCCTTGACGTAGGGGTTATTATAGACCCAGGCATCGTCGTCCCAGATAAACCCCGCACTCAGAGCCGGCAGGTAGGCCAAAAAAACAAGGAGGGCGATTGCAGCCGCGCCTACGAGGAACGATTTTGTCCCACCCCGGGAGAAGTTGAATAATTTCATAATTAGAGAAGCTTCTGGGTCATGCGCCGATGTTAGCTGATGCCGTAGTTCCTGAGAAACCCGTTCAACACCTGCCTGGTCACGGCCCGTGTAAAGAGTGCCGCCCCGGGTCCGCAGCCTCGACGGCGAAAATCCACGGTTACGGAGACAGCCTACCAGAGAGAAAAGCGTATCATGGTAGCGAAAAACAGGATCCTGGCGCCGGTCCAGGCTATGCTGGCAGACTCGCGCCACCCCCGGCCGTGACCTGAGAAACCGCCAAGCCTGTTACAGTATGTAATAGGCACCATCGCAACCCCGTAACCCTTGAGACTGGCCCGGAGGGCGATTTCAACCTCATAAACAAAACCATCGTCTTTAAAGGCAATATCATCGATCGCCCGCCGCGTCCAGGCCTTGAAACCCGTTGTGACGTCGCGAAACTCCTGGCGCCCCAGCAGCGAGACATATCCGTTCACCACGCGGTTCCCCAGCACGCGGAGAAAGTCGAATCTGTAATTCTCGACTTTTGACCGCTTCATGAAACGGCAGCCGAACGAGACCTCCGCCCTGTCATCGCGAATTGGACGCACAACTTCGGGGATTTCCTCCGGCATGAACTGAAGGTCCGCATCCATCTGGACCATGATGTCTGCGGACGCTTCCCTCACACCGACCTTGATGGCGTGCCCCTTTCCCCGGTCTTCCTTGTTCCGTATGACGCGGATGCCGGGATGTTCCAGCGCCACGGTTTCGGCTATGTCGGCCGTCCTGTCCTTCCCGCCGTGGATCACGAGTACCTCCGCGCCCGGAACGGTCCTCACGATCCTCCTCAGGCACTTTTCTATGTTATCTTCCTCGTTAAAACAGGACACGATAACACTGATCTCTCTTCTGTCCGGATTTTTCATTACTGGTTCAGCAGTGCCACACCGGTCCTGCGGAAGATGATCGTGCTCCCCTCATTCTCGAAGGAAAACTCGACCTCCGGAAGCCGGCTTAACGCGCCGCGGACCTTTTCCGCGTTTCCCGGCTCGACGTAAAGGAGAATGAATCCGCTCGTCCCCGCGCCGCAGAGCTTGCCCCCGATGGCCCCCGCCTTCCGCGCGGCTTCGTAATATCGGTCTATCCTGCTGTTGGAAACGGCGCTGCTGAGCTTCTTCTTAAGTATCCAGTTCCGATGCAGCAGCTCCCCGAAACCGGACATATCGCCCCTGCCGCACAGGATATCGATGCCGCGGGGGACAAGGGAAGCCAGCTCTCCGAGATAGGGCTCTATCTCGCCGCTCTTCGTTCTCTCGATCTGTTCCTCGAGGATGTCGTGAGACCTTCGCTGAACACCCGTGTAGAAGAGTAGCAGCCTCTCCTGAAGGGCTTGAAGCCGTTCGCCGGGCAAGGTGAGGCGCCGGGCATCGACCCTCATCCCCCTTGAGAACGAAAGATGCAGCAGCCCCCCGAGAGAGCATGCGTACTGGTCCTGAAGCCCGACCCTCTCCCCGATCATCTCCCTCTCGACGTAGACAGCCTCGGAGGCCAGCCTTCCCCTGTCGACCGGCCGGCCCAGGCAGGCATAGAGAGCGTGAAGGAAACCCACCGTGAAAGACGAGGAGGAGCCGAGGCCCGTCCTGGCAGGCAGGTCGCCGATGTAGTGGACCTCGATGCCGCCGTCGATACCCATGAACTTCATGCACTCCCTCACCGCCGGGTGCCGGATCTCATCGACCGCATTCGCCAGCTCGGTCCGCGAGTAGCTTAAAAGGATGTTGTGCTTGAAAAATTTGCCGAGGGGGCTCACCGTCACATATGAGTACTTGTCTATTGTAGCGCTCAGCGTCATCCCAGCGTTGTTCCGGAAGTACTCCGGGTAATCTGTCCCGCCGCCCAGAAAGCTTACCCTGACGGGCGTCCTGGATATAATCATCTTCGCTCCCCGGCAGCTGATGGTAGATGAAGGAACCCGTTGCGCCTTAAAAAATCAGGCGCGCGGGAGAGCCCCTCCGGCGTGCCTATGTCGATAAAATCGGCAGCTGAACGATAAGCGTACAGCGTTCCGTAGGCGCAGCGTGGAAAGACCTCCTTCTCAAGGGAGAGGGGAAAAAGGTCCGGGATATCTTTCATGAAGCTCTTACTCATCCAGTACATCCCCGCGTTGATGATTCCTTCACCGCTGCTTCTCCCTTTTTCCATGAAGGCCTCCACAAGCCCGCCCTCGCCCGTTGTTACGGTGCCGTACCTCGATGTATCCCTGACCCGGGAGCAGCATATGGTTGCGCCGCCGTCGTTGATCCTGTGAAACCGGAAAAAAGCGGCCATATCGCACATGCAAAGCGAGTCACCGTTCAAGACCAGGACATCACGCGTCCCCGCCGCGGCCGACGCCCTTCCCAGGGCGCATCCCGTCCCGAGCGGTGTGCTCTCCTCAACGTAACGCACCTCCACCTCCAATCCGTCCCCCGATCCGAAGTGACTCTTTATCGCATCCCTCCGGTAACCGACGGACATGATAAAAGTGCCGAACCCGAGCGAACGGAGATAGATGACCACCCACTCCAGGAACGGCCTTCCCAGCACCGGGACCATCGGCTTGGGCATCCTGCCAGCCAGCCTGCCGAGTCTCTTACCCGCTCCACCCGCCAGTACGACAACGTCGCTGAATGCGAAGTCCGGCCGCGAGTTCACTTCCTTTTTCCAGCGGGCCGAAGATTAAGTCTGGAGATAAACCCGCGTATCGTTTCCTCCGTTGTCGGCAGGCCGAAGCGCCCGTGGGTTTTATCCGTACTGACGTTCCACGTCTCCACCTGAAGGTCGTTATCCTCGGCGCGGCCCGCCAGCTCCAGTATTTTCCTCAGTGTAATTGTCCCCCGTCCGCACACGTTAAAAATCTCCCGAGAACAGCCGGCATCCAGCATCTTCAGGACAAGCCGCGCCATATCGCCCGTGTTGAGGAACTGGAACCTGGACATGGGATGAAACCTCAGGGGGATGCCGCGCAGTATATCAAAGACGGGCCCCTTGCTCATCCTCTCTCCGACCATGCCTCCCAGGCGGAGGACGAGCCAGTCGTCACAGTGCCTCATGACAAGCTCTTCGGCCAGGCGTTTGTGAAAGCCGTAAACGGACTGTGAACCGATGTCCAGCGGCGAACCCTCGTGATTCCGCACGGGGTCCGAGTGATTACCGTAAACCGCAACCGATGAGATATGGACGTACTTCCTGAATTTGAAATCGAAGAGGCTCTTCGCGACGCTGCAGACGGAAAGCTCGAAATCGAGAAGGGGGTTTTCTCCGGCGAGATACTTTTTCGAGTTTCCCGCTGCGAAAATCAGTGTCTCGCAGCACCGGCCTTTAAACTCATCGTAATTCTCACGGTCTATTCCCTGGTGGAGAATGCCGGTCTCAACGCATGCCTCGCAGAATGCGGTGCCGACGAAGCCCCCGGAACCCAGGATAAAGATCATGACCTCACAATCCCCCTGGGATAACACTCGCTGAACCACTCGATCGTCTTCCGGATGCCTTCCCGCAGGGAAGTGCGGCATTCGTAGCCGAGCGTCTGCTTCATCCGCGTATTATCGAATACCTTCACCGCCTGGCCGTCCGGCCTGGAGCGGTCCCAGTCGATCCGGCCCGTGTATCCGAAGAGATCGGATATGATTTCCACGAGCTCCCTTATCGACGTCGCCGAACCGGACGAGATATTGATGATATCTCCACCCTCGTATTCCTCCAGCGCCAGGACGATGGCCGCCGCGGCGTCCCCCGCGTATACAAAATCCCTGACCGGAGACCCCGACCCCCACACCTTAACACTGGATCTATTATCCCGCATCGCCTCGTAAAATTTTCTTATGAGGGCAGGGACAACGTGCGAGTCGTTGAGGTTGAAATTTTCGTGAGGCCCGTAAACGTTGCCCGGCACGAGTACTATGCTGTTGAAACCGTACTGCCTCCTGTAAGCTTCGGATTGCACCGCGATCACTTTCTTGGCGATAGCATAAGGGGCGGAGCCTCTCTGTGGATAGCCGTCCCACAGCATATCCTCCTTTATGGGAGACGGCGCCCCGTCCGGATAACAGCAACCGCAGATACATGCCAGGTACTTCTCTACCCCCATTCTCCATGATTCGTGCAATACAAGGGCTCCCATCATGAGGTTGTCGTAAAAAAACTCCGCGGGACGCTGCTCGTTCACGAGAATGCCTCCTACGAGACCTGCCATATTGATGACGACATCGGGGCTGTAATCCGACAGGAGGGCGCGGACCGCCCCCCCCTCTCTCAGGTCGTACCCGGCCCTGTCCGCCCGGATGAGCGTCAGGGGGGGGCGTTTCTTCAATTCCGCGACTACGTGGTGGGCGAGAAATCCATCGGCGCCAGTAACGAGCACCTTCTTTGCGCGCAGGTCGAGCTTGTTATCCATGGCATATATTTACCGTTAAGGCGTCGTGGGCCCCGTCCGCCAATTTTAGCAATTGTACATATCGCCCCTGTCGATCATACCGAAGCCCTGAATCAACTGCTTTATTCCCTCGTCAAGGCTGTGGACCGCATAAAAGCCTTTTCCGTTTATCTTCGCATTGGAGACAGTGTAATTCCTCTTATCGGGATCTGAACCAACTTCGGCGAAGTGTATGTACAGGCCGGGCAATTGCTCCTTGATCTTCAGTGCCAGCTCCTCCTTGGAGAGGTTGGCGTCGTTAAGGCCGACGTTGTAGGGCTCGTCCTTCATCCCGTCGAAGTGCTCGATACAGTAAACGAAGCAGCCGGCGGCGTCCAGAATATGCAGGTAGTTTCGTTTGAAGTGCTTTTCAAAGATCACCAGGTATCCATCCTTCAGGGCCCTGTACGTGAAGTCGTTGACCAGAAGGTCCAGGCGCATCCTTGGCGATAAACCGAAGACGGTCGCCAGGCGCAACGTGATGGCGTTACCGCTGTCGAGCAGGACCCTCTCCGCCTCGACCTTGTTCCTGCCGTACAGCGATATGGGCGCCAGCTCTGTATCCTCCGTGCAGAAGGTCTCTCCCTTTGTCGTCCCGTATCCGCTGTTGGTCGTGGGGAAGATAACGGCCTGGCCCACGCCGCGAAGCCTGTCGATCAGTTTGATGGAGTAAATGTTTATGGAGGTGCTCGATCCGGGAGCCCGGTCGCAGGCCGGAGCGCCGACGATAGCGGCCAGGGGGAGGATAAAATCCTTTCCCGGAACCAGCTCCTTCATCAGGCGCTCGTCGCGGACGTCTCCCCTGACAAAAGTGAGACCCGGATCGGCAAAGTAATGAAGCAAGCTCTTCTGGCCATACATGAGGTTATCGACAACGGTAACATCGATACCCTTATCAAGAAGAAAACCAACCAGGACAGAGCCTATATAGCCCGCCCCCCCTGTCACCAAAACATTCATGCGTAATTACCAAGATGCAAGAAACAAGATACAAGCAATGACCAATCACCAAATAAACCCGGATCCGACCTTGAAAGAGCAGCTGCTGAGTTTGGTTATTTGAATTTCGAGTTTGGGATTTGTTTGGTTATTGCATCTTGTATCTTGGTTATTATCTCCTCCAAGTTTAGATATTCCAACTTATCTTAGGAAACTTGATCGCTCTCCGGCGTCATCGCAAGATCCCTCTTGCCAGAGCGCTTCGCCTCGTAGAGGGAGTTGTCAGCAATGGAAATGAGATCAGTGGAAGGAAGGGAGCTGCCGGGAGCACTGCAAGCAACTCCTATCGAAAGGCCGGGCCTGAGCCCGGGATCGACTTTCGTTGACGCAAAACTGGCATCGACGGCCGCTGCGACCCGTTCCGCTACCCTTCCGGCCTCGGCCCTCCTTGTCTCCGGGAGGAGTATGGCGAACTCGTCGCCGCCGTATCGGAATGGGATATCGCTCTCCCTGATAGAGTTCCTTATAAGCATTGCCATCTTGTTGAGGACGAAGTTGCCGTTCGGATGGCCGAATGTGTCATTGTATTGCTTGAAGTTGTCTACGTCGCACATCAGCAGGGCAAGGGGATGACCATAGCGCCGGGCACGCTTGATCTCCTCGTCCAGCCGCCTGCGAAAATGCTGATAATTGTAGAGGCCCGTCAGCTCGTCGGTTATCGACGCCACATGCAGGGCCTTTTGAATCCGGACGTTCTGACTTTGCATGATGCCGCCAAAACATCCGACGAGGAAATAGAGAATGATCTGGGCGGTGACCTGCGCATCCTCCACCATGATGCCGGAACTCTTCGCCAGGGCGACGGCAAAAACCGTGCTGAGCGTGGCTGAGACAATACCGCCCGTCAGGCCGTAGTAGTTCGATGCAAGGATGATAGGGAGGATGTAAAAGCTCAGGAGCAGGGCGTTCTTCGGCGGGCTCAATATGAGGATTATGTTTTTCGAAATGCCGAAGGTGAGAACAACCGTTACGATCATGCTCAGGCCGAGCATGAACATCTTTTCTCCTCGTGACCTCTGAACCATTGTGCCTCACATTATACAGCTAACGACTTACCTCCGCCAGCCTTCTCAACCCCACCCTTGCCTCCGGCATGCCCGGGGAGAGCTCGAGAGCGCGCTCGAACGCGCTGCGGGACCCGCCGTAATCTCCCTTGAGAAACGACACCATCCCCATCCTGTAGTGGGCCCTCGAATGCAAGGGGTCAGCCGCTATGACATTACGGTATTCGCGCAAAGCCCGATCCAGGCAGTCGCCGTGCCCGTAACTTATGCCGATGAGGTAGTAAGCCTCCGCGAGGCAGAAGCGCGCCCTTACATAGCCGGGGTCCTCCTCCAGGGCCTTGAGACAATAGTGCACCCTCCGGTACGACCCCTCCGGCGATGAAAGTGCTTTCTGGTAGTACTCGTATGGCTTTATGCCTACCTTCTGCGGCGGACGCTCGCCGCCAAGCTCCAGACCAAGGGCGTCACACACGCTTTCCGAAAGGCGTCCCTGCACCTCGAAGATCTCGCCCAGCGTACCGTACTCGCTGACCGCATACCACTCGCTCCCGGCGCCCGGCTCGCGGAGACGACAGGCGAAACGGAAAAGACCCCTCGTGCTCCGCCCGTATTCGCACCGGATGATCGTATTGATGCCGAGGCTCTTCACCATCCTCTTTACCATCTCCGCAAGATCGATCTTATGCCGGCGGCCATTCCGCTCTTCTTCGAGCATCTCCCTTCCCACGATCCGAACGCCGCCCCCCCCTTTCTCTATCGCCTCTGAAAGGGCGGAGGTCATCGCCTCCCCTACCCAATCGACATCACTATCGCCCGTCATGTTCTCGAAGGGAACAAGCCCTACCAAGCGGGAGCCCGAGAGGCGGGGCACGGGCCTTTCATCGGCTTCGAAGTAATGAAATACATCATCAGCCGCAAGGTGCGGCGTCCACGCGGTCAACGAGAACAGAATAAAGGCCATAAAAATCAGGCTCCCCGCGGGGAGCCTGAGAAAAGGCTTATAAAGCGCTATCATAAAATTTTTCGAGGAAAAATTTTATTTTATCTTCTAAAGAGCCCCCTGACGAAGCCCTCTTCCTGAGCCTGCTTGCCGAAACGGGCCTCGTTGATCCTAGCCGTCATGTAGCCGCCGCTGAGGTAGTCAATATTTGCCGTCATCTCCTGGAGCTGGATCTCCATGCGTATCCTCTCCCGCAGATCCTCCGGCGGTGAGAGGAGCAGATCGACCTGGAACTGCCTCCTCTGGAAGTAGAACTGCGTCACCTGCTCCAGGACCTCGTTCCTGAACTCCGCCAGCTCGGCCGCCTCGTCGCTGATATCGACCTGGGCCTTGCTGTAGAGGAAGTCGCCGAGCTTCCATTTCATCTCGACCAGGACCTCGTCCTCGGTCTTCCGCTCGTGCTTCGTCTTTAGCTCGTAATTCCTGTCGGTTTTATCCGATGACTCCATGGCCGTGCCGACGCGGCTGTCCGCCGAGTCCAGGCCCCAGGACGCGTTGAAATTCTGATCCAGGTATTCGGAGTAATCCGAATCAAAGTCAAGCTCCTCATCGTGCTCCCACGTGATCTGATCCCACTTGGTCTCGGCACGCTTATGCTTGAACTGGAGCTTCACATCCGGGAGGAACGCCCGCCACTTCGCGCCGCGTCTCCACGCCTCTATCTTATCCGGGTGGACCTCGGCGAACCTCATGGCCACCTCCTGAATCTCCTGGACCGTGGGCTCATAGGCGAACTGGGAGAGAACGGTCTTCACGTCGTCCATTGTGGGAACGGGAGGGCCGAGCTCCTCCTCCACCGCTGCCACGGGCACCGTCTCAGCAACCGCCACTGTCTCCACGACGGGCGCCGTCTCGGCCTCCGCGACGGGGGCCGTCTCCGCAGGCATGGTTTCCACAGCGGAAGCTTCCTCTACCGCGCCGGTGTCCTCAACTTGCCCGGACGCCTTCGCAGGTGCCGCCGCGAGCTGCCCGGTCACCGCCGGGGCCGAGCCGGCAGTCGAGCCGAGAAACACGTCGGTCCCGGCAACAACCCACAACCGGTCCCTGTCTATCGGATCGAATGCGAGGGCCTTCCCCGGGCCGGAGGGGATGCCGTCCGAGAGATCGGTCCAATTCTGGCCGCTGTCCGTCGAGCCGAAGATGCCCCCGCTCGTCGCTGCGTAGACCAGGGTCGAATCCGCCGGGGAGACAGCCACCTGGTCAACGCTCCCGGCCAGGCCGAGCTTCGACCAGCTCATCCCCTCGTCGGTGGACTTATAAAGCCCCCTGTCTGTGCCGAAGAAAAGGACCTTGGGATCAAGAGAATCCGTAGCTATTGAAGAGACGCTCAGTTCGTCGGGGCCGGCGACAAGGTCGACCCACACCGCTCCGCCGTCCTCGGTCTTCTTCGCGCCGCCAAGGACTCCCGCATAGACCATATCGGGATTGAAGGGGTGAATGGCCACACAGTTCACGGGATCGGCGACGCCGGCGGCTTTCCAGCTTTTTCCCGCGTCACCGCTCTTCATCAGCCCCCCGATCGTCGCGGCGTACACGATATCGGGATTCGACGAGCTGATGGCTATGCCGGTAATGGTCTGGGCCTTTCCCGAAAAGTCCGAGTTAACGGTGCTCCAGCTGACACCGCCATCCTCGCTCTTGTAGAGTCCCTCCGGGCTTCCGACAAAAAGCGACGAGGGATTGGACGGATCGATAGCAATCGAGGTCGATCCTGAAACAGCGCCATTCTTCTCCCCCATCCCGGAGAGGGCCGCGCGCTCGGCTGGGGTCATGTCCGGCGACACCTCTATCTTCTTCGCGGACAGGTCCAGTACCTCATTCCAGTTTTTGCCGGTGTCGGCCGTCACCAGAAGCCCCCGCTCCGTAGCAAGATAGGCCTTGTTCTGGTCCAGAGGGTCGATGACGATCATCCTCAGATCCTCGGCCTGCAGGGGCTGGCCGATGTTCTGCCATACGGTGTCAAGCGTCTGGCTCCTGAGGCCTTTTTCCCCCGCAAAGCATATAATTAAAGCAGAAAAGGCCACGCCGACCGCTATAAAAGCCTTGTGCCATTTCATAAATATCTCCCCGGTTGATTTGTTTGGCTAATCATATTAGGGCAATAACGAAACAAAAGCTAGCATAGAAGTTGTTTTTCTGTCAATATTTTTTTAAATTGCATTACGAACGGGCCGGGCGCAATGCATCCGGCCGCCCTCCCCTAGCTCTCGATTGCACGTATCGCTCACAGGAGCACAACAGAATGAAAACGAGGATGAAGACATTCCTGAGCCTGCTTCTTGTGCTGTCTCTCGCGTTTCTTCTGTACATAAATTCACTTGAGGGAACCACACTCTGGGAAGACGGGGTGCTCATACTGGACAACAGGCTCATCCGGGACACGGGGAACCTCGGGCGCCTCTTCAGCCCGGCGTTCTGGTCCTCCTACCACCTCACCACCTCTAAAGATTACCGCCCTGTAAGCTTTTCCACTTTTATCATCGACAACGCCGTCTTCGGCGGCTCCGTGCAAATTCACCGCGGCGGGAACATCATCCTTTACGGCGTCACCTCCGTTCTGCTTTATCTTCTGGTCAATCTTTTATCCTCGTCAAGGAAGATTGCCCTGGCAGCAGCACTTCTCTTCGCCTCGCACCCCGTCCACGTCGAGGCCGTCGTCTGGCTGAAAAACAGGTCGGAGCTCCTTGCCACCCTCTTCATGCTCGTCGCCCTCATCGCGTTCATCAAGATGTGCCTTTCCAGGAAGATGAGAACCCCCCTCCTCGCCGCCTCCCTCGTCGCGTTCATCCTCGCTCTCCTCTCAAAAGAGTCCGCCCTCGTCCTCCCGATTATCCTCTGCGCAGTTTTATTCTTCCTCCGCCGGGAGGGACGGACGGGGGCCAAAGCCACAGTGCTGGTTCCATACCTGTTATCGAGCGGCGCGTTCTACCTTTTTAAAACCCTGGCCATCCCCCAGGGAAGAATGGACGACGCGCTCTCATATCTGCCGGCGCCTTACTCCCGCATCGCGCTCGCCGTCGAGACGATCGGGAGCTATATCAGGCTGCTCCTCCTGCCAGCGGGCCTCTCGGTCCAGCATGTTTCGCCGGCGATAGGCCAGGCCATGGACGGCGGCTTCCTCCTGTCGCTGTCCATCACGTTCATCTTCTTGATAGCCCTCATCGTATCTCTCCGTCGCCGGCGCTTTCTGGCGCTGGCCCTTGCATGGGTCATGATCTGCCTTCTCCCCCTGTCCAACATCATCTTCATGTTTCCGGGCAGGCCGGTCGCAGAACAGAGGCTCTTCTTCCCATCCGTCGGCATGGCCATGGCGCTCGCTTCTTTCCTAGCCTCCGCTGGAGGGGCCCGTCAGCGCCGGGTCGCCCTCGCGGTAATCGTCATCTGCTACGGCGCTCTCACAATAGACAGGAACATGGACTGGTCGGACGGCAGGAAGATCATGGAGCGCGCTCTCGCCGTATCCCCCGGGAGCTGGAAGGCCGGGCTCAACCTCTCCTCGCGGTCATTCGACGAGGGGGACTACGCGGCCGCGTTCCGTTACGCAAGAACGTCCGCGGCGTTGTACCCGAACCTGACCAGACCCTATCGCCATATCGCCGCACTGTACGACAAGCTCGGTCACCCGGGAAAGGCGGAAGGCTATTACAAACTCGCGCTCAGGATAAAGCCGGAAGATGCCCTGGCTCACAACGGGCTCGGGTCGATCTACGCAAAGGCCGGCAAATACGGCCTCGCACGGCGGGAGTACAGTCTCGCTCTCCGTCACCAGGTCCAGCCGGCCACTGTCCTGGCGAACGTCGGCTGGACTCACGAAAAGTGCGGCTCCCTCGAGGAAGCCGCCCGCTACTACCGTAAAGCGATACTCCACTACCCGGATTTCAAGAACGGGTATTGCGACCTGGGGCGGGTCCTGTACAGAATGAGAAGGCTGGACGATAGCCGGAGGGCGTTTGCCGAAGCGCTGGAGATAGACGGAAGCTACTCCCCCGCACACCGGGGATTCGGAGAGATCGCACTGGCGGAGGGGCGGCACGAGCCGGCGCGGGAGCACTTCGAGAGGGCGCTCGACCTCTCACCCGGGGACGCCGAGGTACTGAATTCGATTGCAATCTCCTATAAAAGGGAGGGATCCCTCCGCTCAGCCTTCGCCTACCAACAAAGGGCATTTCTAAGCGATCCCCTCAACAGTTCCTATTTCAACTCCCTCCTGGACACCTACCGCCTTATGGACGATCCCTCCCCCAAGGACCAGCTCGGCAAGGCGATAACCGCCGCCGCCCGGAGATGCCTCGCCTCGGGACACGGTGAAGCGGCGAGGTCCTATCTCGAAACCCTTCTCCAGATAGACAACGGGAATGCCCGGGCGCGGGAAATGATAATGGAGCTGTACAGCGGCGGTGGGACGATCACATATCGCGGTATTTAGAGGGGGGATCGACAGGCTGTTTGCCCAATAAAAGGTTGGACTCGATAGACTGAACGGCGAACTCCGGCCAGTCAGAAAACAAGCCCCCCATGGCGTTGAACCTGCGGGTTGCGTGCCGTTCCCGGGAGCAACCGATGAAGCACAGAGCGCATCCGAGAAGCAGTAAAAGCTTAATCATCTTTGGGCAATCGAATATCATGCACATCCCCACTTGCAACAATAATACAGAACGTACCTTTTGCCGTCAAACATTTTTTTATTTTTTCTCCAGTTCCAGAAGAGATCGCTTCCAGGCCACACCTCCCGAGTATCCTCCAAGCCCGCCTCCCGCCCCGATAACGCGGTGGCATGGGATGAGTATCGGGCAGGGATTTCTCCTGCAGGCCCCGCCTACCGCGCGCGCCCCCCGTGGACTCCCCGCCCTCCGGGACACCCAACCATAGCTCCGCGTCTCCCCGTAGGGGATCGCCCTGATAACAACAAGAACCCGCCTGTCGAAACGCCCGAGGCCCGTGAGATCGAGAGGCGCGGTGAAGGCAACGCGCTCCCCTCTAAAATACCCCATAAGCTCATCCGGGAGACTCCTCATGAACCTCTCGCTGAACCTCTTCCGGGGCGAAACCGTCCCGGTGCCGGGAGAAGGCTTCGGGGGAAAGGTGAGACCGGCAACGCCCCTCGTGGTGTAGAGTACCACGAAATTCCCGGCCGGCGTCCGTATCTCACATCGCCGCACCGGTGAACACCGCCTTCCAGGACAGGGCCGACGCGCCCGCTATTACGAAGCTCGTATCGAGTACAACCTCGAATAAAACACCATGAGGGATCCTCCTCTCACCCGAGTAATACGCGTAGATGCAGCATAAGATATATGCGAGCGGGAGCAGGAGGAAGAGAGCCAGCAAACCGATATACGGCATGGCCCCGAGAAGCACCGCCGCGAGCACGAAGACCGCGGCGACGGCGATGTTTCTGCCCCTCTCTCTCCCGAGAAGCGTCGGTATCGTCTCTCTCCCGACGATCATGTCGCCTTGAACATCCCTCATGGAGAAAAGAAGACACCTGATAAACACGAGCCCGAAGACGAAGGCTGCCGCAACGAGCACCGAAGCGTTGAACGATGCCACTCCCCGGCCGCGCGCGAGGAGAATGATCACGGCGGTCCACGCCGCCGGCACGAAGAGGTCCTTGGACGCCGGGATATCCCTTATCCTGCCCAGGGATATTCTCCCGTCCCTCCATACGGGGATGACGGTAATGCTGTACGCTATCCCCAGCAGGCACGCAACACCCAGGAAGACGAACGGCAACAGGCCCCGGAACGCGCCTATAGCAAGGACGGCGCAGACACCCACCGCTCCCATGGGAACAAGCAAAAAGCGCTTCCGCTCGTAGAACTTCATCATCGCCGGCTCGCTGAACTGAAGGGCCTCCCTTTCCGTGAAGTGGTTCAGGATATGGATTCCCAGGACGTAAAGGGCCGAACCGGTAACACAGAGGGCCGTCGGCTGAATGCCCATGATCAGGCTCGCAGCGCAGGCCAGAAATCCGGCACCCGCGGCCACGTAGATGTTGCTCGTAACAGCGAAGCGAAACGCCTCCCTGACCCACCGTACGACGGGACTTGTCTTCTTCCGCCCGACCTCTTCCAGCCTGTCAACGACGCGGAAGATCATCCAGTTGGGGGTCGAGCTGCCCGAGGCGATGCCGATCCTGTCGAAGGAGCAGATCTCATCGCCATCTATGCCGGATTCACTCTCCACGTGAAACGTCCTCGCTCCGCAGGAACGCGCTATATCGGCAAGCCTCCTTGTATTTGCGCTGCCCTTACCCCCGACGACAATGACGGCATCAACGCTCTTCGCCAGCTCGCGCAGCTCCTCCTGTTTATCACGGGTTGACCTGCAAATCGTCTGAAAGACCCTGCAATCGGGTGAATTCCTTTTCAGCTCGCTGCATATCTCACCATAAAGGCGCGTATCCTGCGTCGTTTGAGCCACGACGCATACCTTCTCCATCCCCGGCAGCCGCCTCGCCTCATCTGTGGAGTTGATTACAGAGCAACGATCGCCCGCAAAGCCCATCAGTCCCTCAACCTCCGCGTGGCCGCGATCGCCGACAATGACGATTGAAAAACCCCGCCGGGCGTGCTTTTTTACGATTGATTGAACCTTCATAACATCAGGGCAGGTGGCATCGCAGACCCGGGTCGCTCTCCTTTTAAGCTCGGCTCTAACGGCTGGAGCGACGCCATGGGCCCTTATAATTACCGTGCCGTCAATACGAGGGGGCAGCTCCTTTAAAACCTCAACCCCGCGCTCCGACAGCACTTCTATTATCTGCGGGTTATGGATAAGGGGGCCCCACGTATAGAGCTTTCCCGTCCGCTTCCGGGCCAGCGAAAGGGTGCGGAAAAGTGCTCTCTTCACACCCATGCAAAATCCCACTGTTCTGGCAACCCTGATCTTCATTGATTATAGGATATAGTATCACGCAGGTATAATTCAGAATAGCCTTGTCGTAAAGCTGGGCCTTCTGTATGCTTTATCTCCGCTGCCCTGCAATTTATAAAAAATAAATTTGCGAACGAGTGAGCAAATTTATGTGATGACAGCCGCCGATAGAACTTTAAAGGTGCTCGCCATAGTCATCGGATTTCTCGTGATATCCTCCCGCTTCCCGGGATTCATCTGGCCCGACAGGTTCAAGAACGTTTTCAAGAAGTACATATTACTCGGCAACGGCGTCTACCGCGCCGTCGGGGCGCTTCTCATCACGCTCGCCGTCTCCCTGTTCTACCTGGTCACATCGCACTCCCCCGAGAGGAACCCCGCGCGGCTCGCCGGCCTGTGCCTCGGCATCACCCTCCTGGGAATCGGATGGCTCCATCTCCACCCGGAGCTTCTGCGAAGGGCCCTATCCTCGTCCTCATCCCGACTGGGAGGGCGATTCGGCGCCTTGCTGGCGGACTACTCGTCAACCTCAAAAGCCTGGATCGTGACCATCGCGTTTCTCATAATAAGCACCGCCATCGGCATCCTCTATATAACCCACCTCCCGGTTACCCCCGAGAAGTTCATCGTCCTCTACTGCGCTTTTATCATCCTCCTGGCAGGAGTCGTCCATTTCTACCCCGATGCACTGAGGAAGATAGCATCAAAGGTGGCCTTCCGGTCATCGGCGACGATTCGCTGGACAAGCCTAGTCTCCACAATCGTCGTCCTGATCGTCATCATCTGGGCGCTCCTTTCCCCTGATTAAAACGAATATAATGAAGCGCGAAAGACAGTAATCCTGGCAGGAATTTTAGGCTTCTGTTTATATTCCAACTACCAAAAATAACCGCGGATTACACGGATTTTACGGATTAAAATCATCGAAGACAAACCACAATGATTTCTTGGTCGTTTTTTTGTGACATATCCGGATTAGTTAGAGAAAGGGATCGTTGCCCTTGGATAACATCTTGCGCCATCGCTATGAAATCTGATCACGTGAACGATACCCGACTTGAGCTCATTGAATATTTTGAAGTTCAAAAGGAACCCTTCACTGAACAATTTCCTTATGTAATTAAAAATGGTCGTGCTGTTTTAAAGCAAAGCCCTGAAATCAATCTTTGATTACGATCTGAACCGCACCTCTTATTTCAGTGTTTTCAGTGCCTTCTGTGGTTTATTAGAAGGCTTATTATCAATCCGTTTAATCCGTAGAATCCGCGGTTATGAAATTTCGTCTATCCTCCCCAATTTGTATGCCGACACATCATTTGCAGTGAATCCAGATAAAAGGAACTACCCCACGACTCGGAATTGTATAAAATCGGCACCTGATTAAATAATTTCAGGGATAATCAGAGAAATCAGGTGCTCATTATTTTCTTCGTGACATTTTAACCGCCTCTGGAAGGCGTGCTCTTCGCGGTTTGATTTACCGCTTACTGGACAAAGAAGCGGCCGGGCCTCTCCAGCCTCCTGAGGCCAATGGCCATGGGAACGAGGCAGACGACCGCGCTCAGGGCGGTGATAGAAACAAGGCCCGCTATCAGTAATAATCCCGGCCTTAAAAGCCCGAAATAGGAGCTTAAATAAAAAGGGCATACCAGAAGCGCTGCAACAGCGATAATGTAGGCTGTCGAAATAATCAAGACTAGGGAACCCCCGAAGCCCGAAACTATGACGGATGGGTCGTCACAGCCCATCCTCGGGTATATTGCCCCGAGCCCGATCGAAAGACCGACGAGCGCAAAGACAACCAATGCCATAGCAATCGAGTTCACAACGGCCATATCGAATGGGACCCGAAGAATCCAGCTGGAGAGCACCGTTATCGTTTGCGTCAGCACGCCGATTACTGCAAATGACAGCCAGAACTTGGTGAGTAAAACCTTCCTGAGGCTCAGTGGAGAAGTGACCAGAAGCCAGAACCTGTTCCCCTCCAGGCTGAGTTGCGGAAAGGCGAACCTCGACGTCAAAGTACCCGTGATCAAGGCCATCGCCATAAAGTTCAGAAAAGATATAAGCCTCTTCCAGAAGATGGAGTCCAGGTCGTACGGCAGGTTCCTGAGATTTGCGATATAGACGAACAGGAGGCCGAAGAACATCAGATACTGCGACCACTGCGCCGGGTCGCGCAGGAAGAGCTTGACCTCCTTCGATATAAGCCGGTCGAAAGGCCCGGGAAAATACGAGACCATGTTATCTATAGCCCTCGAGGCCAACCCGGGAGACCTGGATCTAATAAAGTCACCCCTCCTGGCCAGGCCGCGGCAGTACCCCCCTTCCGCCAGAGAGAACAAAACCCAGAGCATCATGAAACAGGTGCTGTAAATGAGGAGGATATAGAACAGTCTCCCGCCCGGGGAGCCGCCTGTCGCGGCGGCATACGCCCAGTAGCTTGGAAGAAAGTGGCAGTCGGCGAACCTCATGTGGGCGAGGAGCTTGTTGACGAGAGCCAGTGATGTCCGGCCCGCCGGGGAGCCGAAGGAGAACCTCTCTATCATGATCCAGCCCACAACGACGGCGGACAGCGCGGCCGAGGCGATCCACCCGGCCCTGATCCTCCTGCCGCGGCGGGCCCACGCAACGCTTACGGCTGCCCCGAGAGAGGACGCCGTCACCGCCATCCCCAGGAGCCCGATGATCAAGAAAATGTAAAAGGAAAGGTGACGCGAACCGACCAGGCCGTAGGCGAGAAAAAGCGGCACACCAAGAAAGACGAGCGCCCAGCAGCTCAGGATGAAAGACTGGCAGAAGAGGATCGTGAAATGCGAAAGCTCGGAGACGGGCATCGCCATAAGAAAATCAGTCTCCTTCCCCCGGTAGAGCACGCCATAGGAAGAGAGGATGCTGCTGATGAATATCATAACGAAAAAGGCGAAAAGGCAGAGCTCAAGGAGCTTATCCAGGAGTATGTCTCCAACCACTGTAAATGAGCGTACGAAGGAAAAACCCTCGAAGAAGAGGGCGAAGCTTCCCGCGATGTAAACCGAGGCGAACAGCACCACGACGAGAACCTTCAAAGATGACTCACGCTTAACCGACAGAAGAGCGTTTTTAAGCACCCTCGTTTTCAGCTTGAAAAGAACCGACAGATCGCTCATAGCAATAACCAAACAATATCCAAATTAAAAATTCAAATACCCAAACTCAACAGCCTTACCTTCATTTGATTTTTGCTTTTTGATTTACATCAGCTACCTACTTGGTTGTCTTTTCGCCTGCCGATAATCGCGTCGCGCTCTTCTCCTCGGTCAAGCGCATAAACGTATCCTCAAGCCCGCCGTCCGACCCCGACGCGTCGCTCAGTTCACGGGGCGTGCCGACGGCGATCAACCTCCCGCCGTCAATTATTGCTATTCTGTCGGCCAGCTCCTCTGCGATAGCCAGCGTGTGAGTCGACATAAAGACGGTTGCTCCCTCCCGAACGCGCTGGCCCAGCATCCTCTTCACCAAGATGGCCGTCTTGGGATCGAGACTGACAAACGGCTCATCGAGGATAATGACATCGGGATCGTGCATCAGGGCGGTTGCCAGTACAACCCTTTGCCGGATTCCGTGAGAGCAATCCTCCGTGAGGCTGGAGAGATGTTTCTGCAAACCGAATATCTCCAGGACCTCACGGCGTCTAGCGTCCAGCTTGAGCCCGTATATCGCCATGACGAACTCGGCGAACTCGCCTACCGTGAGCTTGCCGTAAAGATAGGGGACATCCGGCACGTAACCGATAATTTTCTTTGCTTCGGAGGACTCCGTCTTGATATCGTGGCCTCCAATGACAACTCTGCCCGAGGTGGACTCGAGCAATCCCGTCATAATCCTGATGGTGGTTGTTTTTCCGGCGGCGTTGGGTCCCAGGAACGCGAAAAACTCACCTCTCTCAACCTCCAGAGACAGATCGTCCAGCACGACGGTTCCTCCGAATTCCTTGCAAAGCCTCTCAATTCTGATCATGATGTGTCTTCTCTCATCTTAATTTATCTACAATACATCAGGATAAATCACACACAGTTTTATGAGTTGTTGAGTTTTATGGGTTTTATGGGTTTTATGAGTTTAGATCATCAATAATAGAATTGTAACTCATCAAACTCATATAACTCATGTAACTCATTCTTGCACTGCGAGCGAAGCAAGCTCCTTCCCCGCTCCCTTTCCCAGCAGCATCTCGTTCACGACCATGAAATCCTCGGGACCCTTTATGAGAAGAAGTTTTTCCTCTTTATCGAGAAACACAGAGCAGGTGACCATCCTGAACTTTATCGTGAACTCCCTGCAATCCACGCGCCTGTCCGCGATATGGATGGTGCGCCGGCCGCGCGCTTCAACGGCAAGTTCTTCTTCAGCACCCGTAAGCGGATCATACACCGACACCCCCCTTCGCCCCCTCACGCGGCCCATATCGATGGCATAGAGGGGAGTGAACAAATCCGTGAAGACTATGCGGCTGGGATCCATCGCCATGTGCAACGACTCGCCGCCGCTACTGATCTCCAGCTGCAGCGCATCATCCTCTACCCTGCCATTCACGGACACATCCACGAATTCAGGAACAACCAGCCGCGCATGAAGTTCTTTTAGATTGAAGCGTGAGTCGATAACGGATGTCGACTCCAACCTAAGGGCGCCGGAAAAAGAGGGCATTCTGACGACCGCCTGGGCGCTTATCTCGTATCCGTCGGGAGGGCTGTCCCAGACCGAGTAGGAGATATACCCTATCCTCCTCTCGCCGCTGTATATCTCCATCCACTCATCGCGGTACGGAAAATCACCTGTAAAAAGTCTCCCGTAGCCCTCTTCCCGCCGGCAATTGCTATAAGCAGCGTATTCTCTCGCAATGAGGGCAGCCATCATGAAGACCCAGAAAGCAAAAATGGGAAAAAATGATACCCTGGTTATCTTCATAAGGAGTAAGATGAAGTGAACCGGTAGACCGACCGGACATCGATATCTAACGACCGGGGATGTTGCTCTTCGCCCGGAACCGCTCCACCTTCGAGGAGCCACAGTATTACGTCAATGATAGGACCGTGAACAACCCTTCCGGGAGCCCAGGCGCCCTCTCAGGTCCCCCCCTGGTAGTCCGTCTTCTGGCTGGGGTACCCCTTCTGCCGGTACCTGTCCGTGGAGTTCACATCTTTGAACTGGTAGTTCCAGTTGTAACGGATAGAGTCATCGGACCAGCCGTGCTTGAATTGTTTCCAATTGTATTGAGTATTGTAGGCGGGGTTCGGCCCGTGCCTGCCGGCGTGTATGGGAGCTCTCCCCTGAACCCTCCTGCCATGAATGGGACCCCGCATATTGACGCGGCCGCGATACTGGCGGGCGGAGGCCACGCCCGTCTGCAGCACAAGAAACGAAACCAGAATAGCTCCGATCAATAAGCTCTTCATAATAGTATTATATCACCCCCGGAAGTTTCCCGCAACCCGGTGTGCCTCTAAATGGCGGGCTACCTTTACGGCTAGAGGGAAGGAATGGTGACGCCACGCTGAACCGGCGGCCGCGCGGGCTTTGTCGCGGGGGTCGGCATGCGCTTCTTAAAGGTCCGCCTGGCTGTTGAAGTCGGCTTCTTCGAAGTCGTTGTCTTTTTTACTGCAGGCTTCGTATCCGGCGCCTTCTTTTCCCTGGATTCATATGTCCTGACCTTTGCTTCGAGGACCCTGATCCTTGCATTGGCACGCTCCGCACGGGCCCGTAATTTCTCCTTCTCGGCTTCAAACTTCTTGAGCAACTCTATCTTTTCCTTATCGTACTTTCTCTCCTGGGCGGCCCCCTCCCTCGTGGATAAGGTGCTTTCCGATATATCTCCGGACTGAAGGGCCGTCAGCCTCTTGACCTCCTTTCGCAGCTCATCGATAGTTGCAAGGTATGCTTTTATCTCCAGCTCCAGGCTACGGACCTTCTCCTGTGTGTCCCCGTAATCCGCCGCTTCACCCCTGACAACTTCGGCTGTCGGCGTTGGCCCCGACGGCGCCATGCTTGACTCACCCCTCGCCTTTTCTATCCATTCCCTCACCATGTCGGCTTTTTCCGTGTCAGGCTCCAGCTTGAGGTACATGCTGTAATGGTATATCGCCCTGTCTTTATCCGGCAGGTAGTCATCGTAGATCAGTCCCAGGTCAAAATGTGCTCTCGACAGGTCGGGATCCAGGTCGAGCGCCCTCTTATACATCGCCACCGCCTCGTTGTAATACCCCTTCTGGTACTTCCGGAAGGCTAGGTCGTAAGCGGACCTGGCATCATTCCTTGCGGGCCGCCGATCATCCCTATCCCCCCCGCAGCCACCCATGGTGAGGGCCGCAATAAAAATTGCCTGGAATAAAATAATTCTTTTGATCAACGCTCCTGCCTCCCGAGCTTTATTAAAATTTTCTTTACCTCCTCGGTGTACTTGCCCCGGGGAGCATGCTCGACGTATTTTTTGTAATGGTATAACGCTTTTTCTTTTTTACCAAGATTTTTGTAAAGCAGGGCTGCGTTGAAGTGCGCGCTTGCGAAACCCGGGTCGGCAGAGAGGGCTCTCCCGTAGGAGGCAAGCGCCTCCGCTTGCCTGCCCCTCTTGCTGTAAAGGACTCCCAGGTTATTATGCGCCTTAGCGTATCCCGGATTAAGCTGCGTCGCCTTTTGATACATCTGGATAGCCCTGTCGTAGTAGCCCCTTTTCATGTAAACGGCGCCCAGGTTGAAATACGCCCTGTCGAAATCGGGCTTCAGCCGAATTGTCTTCTTATACTCCCCGATGGCCTCGTCGAGCATTCCCCTCTCCTGGAGAACCACGGCAAGGTTGTAATGAGCCTCGGCACGCATGGGGTATTTTTCGACCATCTTCCTGTACTTTTTCAGCTCGTCGACGGCTTTGCTCAGCCGGTCCACGGCAGCTTTGGCGTTGCGGGCGCCGGGGCTCTCCGGAGCCAGCTGAAGGCACCTCTTATAATGGGCGAGGGCCTTCTCTTTATCATTGAATTCCTTCTCAAGGAGCGCCGCCGCCTCGCTGTGCGCCTCGGCGTAATTCGGGTCGATGTCAAGGGCCTCGCGGTATTCATCCAGAGCCCTCTTGTAATTCCCCCCTCTCTCAAGTAGCCTCGCCGTCCTCGCATGAAGCTCCGCGTTGCTCGGATTCCGCTCCAGGGCCCTCTCGTAACACTTAAGCGCCTCCCGGGGCCTGCCGGCACCGGCGTGCTCTTCACCCATGGCCGCGTGGACCGCGGCTATGTCCTTCCCGATACGCTGGACGCCGTGCGAGGATGCCCGTTCGAATGCCTCCAGGGCCTCCCCATGCCGGCCGAGCGACATGCAGGACCTGCCCAGTTGATACTCCGTCTTGCCCGTTGAAGGGACGAGAGAGAGAGAGCTCCGGAACGCCTTCATCGCGCCCTCGAAGTTTCCCTGCTCCATATATTCTATGCCCAGCTCATGGTACGATCGCGCAATATATCCAGCCGCGTCGAGCCCGGGGTTGAGCTCGGCCGCCTTTTCAAATTCCATTATCGCGGAAGAGTGATCACCGGATTTCTGCAGGGCGAGGGCCCGATCCCTGTGCCCGGTCCACTCCTCGATTACATCCTCCGCTACGGCCGGAGACGGAGACGGCATGGGAATAGACGCAACGCCTCCGTCTGCCTCCTGGAGGGAGGTCTTCAACTCATCCCGCGCCTTCGCCAGAAGGCTCATAACCTCTTCAGCATCATCGGCTTTAAGGTTGGCCTCGAGATATCTCTCGTAATACCGCACGGCTTTCTCTTTGTCCTTCGTGTGGGTGTCGTATATCCCGGCAGCCTCCAGAATTGCCGGCGCGTACTTCGGGTCGATCTCAAGAGCTTTCTCGAACTGATTGAGCGCCTTCTCGATATGCCCGGTGGCAGCCAGCTCCATCCCGTTGTTGTAGAACTCCGCGGGGGATTGCTCTCCGAGCTCCTTCAGGAGCTTCTGTGTCCGATCGGCCTTATCGCCCCCGGGCGCAATCTTGAGGTACGCCCGTAAGTGCTCCCTGGCCTTCTCCTTTTCCCCCATCTTTGTGGCATAAACCACGCCCAGGTTGAACCGTGCGTTCTCGAACTCCGGGTTGATAGACAGGGCGGCTTCGAATGCCTGAACCGCCTCCTCGTACCGGCCGAGACTTGTTGAAATAACTCCAAAGGAATTGTGCGCCTGGACGAGGTCGGGAGCCAGATCGATCGCCCTCGTGTACTTCTGCAGCGCGTCATCGAGCATTCCCTTATCGGCGTAAATCGTGCCCAGGTTGTAGAAAGCAAAACCAAATGAGGGATCGATGGCGACTGCTTCCTCGAACTCCCGCCTTGACGCTTCCCGGTCTCCCGTTCTCATGTACATCATGCCGAGGTAGTTGTGCGCCCGGGCGTTCCCGGGCCGCTCCTTCAGCGACAGGTTGAACAGCTCGATGGCCTTTTCGTTTCTTCCGGCACGTGCCGCTTCCATCGCATCCGCATAGTGGTCCCTCTCCCCCCCGCCGCACCCGCCAAAGAGCGCCATCGCAACAACAATCGAATATGCAAAATACCTTTTCATTTTTTCTCTTTTGAAAAAGCGAGATTCCCGTCCTTCCCCGCGTCGACCACGACCGTGTCACCCTCGTCGAACTCCCCCTTGAGAATATCCATTGCGAGGGGGTTCTGCAGAAGCCTCTGTATCGTCCTCTTCAGGGGCCTGGCGCCGAACTGGGGGTCGTAGCCTTCCTTCGCAAGGAAACACTCGGCCCGATCGGTGACGGACATCCCTATGCCCCTCTGCCGGAGAAGCTCGCGCAGGGAGCCGAGCTGCAGATTGACTATTTTAAAAATGTCCTCCTCGGTGAGCCTGTTGAAGATGATCATCTCGTCGATCCTGTTCAAGAACTCCGGCCTGAACCTCGCCTTGAGGGCATCGTTCACTCTCCTGATGATTTCATCGCGGTCGCGCTGTCCGAGCTCGCTTATATACTCGCCGCCGAGGTTCGAGGTCATGATAATCAGAACATTCTTAAAATCCACCACGCGCCCCTGGCTGTCCGTCAGCCTGCCGTCGTCCAGTATCTGGAGAAGCACGTTGAATACCTCGCCGTGGGCCTTCTCGATCTCGTCGAAGAGTAGAATCGAATAGGGCCTTCTCCGTATCGCTTCCGTCAGCTGGCCGCCCTCCTCGTAGCCAACGTAGCCGGGAGGCGCGCCGATGAGTCTCGCCACGGAATGTTTCTCCATGTACTCGGACATGTCTATCCTCACCATGGCATTTTCGTCGTTAAATAGGAATTCCGCCAGCGCCCGGGCCAGCTCCGTCTTTCCCACGCCCGTCGGCCCCAGGAAGATGAAGGAGCCGATCGGCCTGTTGGAGTCCTGGAGGCCCGAGCGCGCCCTCCTCACGGCATGGGACACGGCAACAATCGCCTCCCTCTGTCCGATAACCCTCTTCGACAGGCACTCCTCCATCTGGATAAGCTTCTCTTTTTCGCCTTCCAGCATTTTAGATACCGGCACCCCCGTCCACCAGGAGACGACCTCTGCGATATCCTCTTCGTCCACTTCCTCTTTCAGCATCTTGCCGTCTTTCTGGATCTCGTGAAGCTTCGAGGACTCTTCCCGAAGCTGCTTTTTCATCTCCTCGAGAACACCGTAGCGAAGCTCCGAGACCCTGGTGAGGTCCCCCTCTCTCTCGGCCTTCTCCTCCTCGTTCCTCGCCTCCTCGATCTTCGCGTTTATATTCCCTATTCGCTCGATTGAGGCCTTCTCCTTCTTCCAGTGGGCCGTCATCGCGTCCCGCTGTTTCTTCAGTTCTTTGAGCTCCTCATCCAGCTTCTTCAAGTTCTCCCTCGAGGCCTTGTCCCTCTCCTTCTTCAACGCCTGCCTCTCTATCTCCAGCTGCATGATCTTCCTGCTGACCGTGTCCAGCTCGGTGGGCATGCTGTCTATCTCTATGCGAAGGCGCGAAGCGGACTCGTCGACGAGGTCTATCGCCTTGTCGGGCAGGAAACGGTCGGCTATGTACCGGTTGGACAGCTTCGCAGCGGCGACCAGGGCCGTGTCTTTTATCCTGACGCCGTGGTGTACCTCGTACCGCTCCTTTAGCCCCCTCAATATAGCGATCGTATCCTCCACCGACGGCTCTCCCGTGTAAACGGGCTGAAATCGCCTCTCCAGCGCGGCGTCCTTCTCTATATACTTCCTGTACTCGTTGAGGGTGGTCGCCCCTATACACTTCAGCTCGCCGCGCGCGAGGGCGGGTTTGATCATGTTCGACGCGTCAATCGACCCCTCGGCCGCGCCGGCCCCGACCAGCGTGTGAAGCTCATCGATGAAAAGGATGATCTTCCCCTCCGCCTTCTCTATCTCTTTCAGGAGAGCCTTCATCCTGTCCTCGAACTCGCCCCTGTACTTCGATCCGGCCACCATCGCTCCCATGTCCAGGGCGACGAGCTTTTTTTCTTTGAGTATCTCCGGCACGTCACCCCTCACTATCCGCTGAGCCAGGCCCTCCACGATAGCTGTCTTCCCGACGCCCGGCTCTCCGATAAGGACGGGATTGTTCTTGGTGCGCCGCGAGAGAACCTGCATGACGCGGCGTATCTCATCGTCACGACCGACCACCGGGTCGAGCTTCCCCTTCCTGGCGAGCTCGGTGAGATCACGGCTGAACCTCTCCAGGGCCTGGTACTTATCCTCGGGGTTCTGGTCCGTCACGCTCTGGCTGCCCCTGATGTCCACCAGGACTTTAAGGATGATGTCCTTCGTCACGCCGTAGCGGGCAAGGAACGAGGCCACCTCCCCGCCGTGCTCGCCGGCCAGTGCGATCAGGAGGTGCTCCACGCTGACGTATTCGTCCTTTAGATTCTCGGCCTCCGTGAATGCATCGTCGAGAACCAGCGAGAGTTCACGCGATATGTGGGGTTGTATTACGACCGTGCCGTACACCTTCGGGACCTTTTCCAGCGCGGCCTTTACATCGGAGGTAAGCCCGTGGATATCAACCCCGATGCGGTTCAAAATCGAAAGGGCAGTGCCCCCCACCTGCTCGAAAAGTGCTCCGGCAAGGTGCACGTTTCCTATCTCCTGATTATTCATCTCGGAGGCGATTGTGCGGGCCCGGCCGAGCGCCTCCCGGCTCTTAACGGTGAGCTTCTCTATATCCATATCATTCCACCCTTCTCCCAGCACAGTATAGAAAATAAAACCCGATTTGGTCTACGACCAAATCAGGTAGATGAAGATATAGCCGACAAATGTTGCAGCAAGGGTGAACGGCAGACCGATCCTGGCAAAATCCACAAAGCTTATGACATCCCCCTCCTTCTTCAGGAGCCCCATGGCAACGATGTTGGCTGAGGCCCCCACCGGCGTGATATTTCCACCGAGGCAGGACCCGATAAGGAGACCGAAGATCAACATGTAGTGGACTTCATCCGAAGCGCCGATGCTGTTCGAAAGACTCTGCAGCACGGGGATCATCGCCGTGATATACGGGACGTTATCTATGAAGGCCGAGATCAGGACAGATATCCAGACAACAGCCGTATAGATGACGAATGGATTCGAGCCCAGGATCTCTCCGATGCGCTCCGCCATTGCCGCGATTACGCCCGTTCTGCTCAGCATGCCGACCATCACGAATACGCCGGCCAGGAAAAACGTCGTTGACCAGTCGTATCTCCTTAATAATCCGATCGCATCAGCACGGTTACTGCGGAAATGATGCAACCATCCCACAAGGGCCGCGAGCATGCAGACGAGGCCGCTGAACCACTTGAAGTGCGGGTCAGGATAAGAAGCCAGGGCAAGTAGAATAACCATGACACAGAGGACGATCGTGGGGAACCACGTCGTGACCACGCACCGCTCGAAATGCGGCACGGGCTGCCTGAAGCGCCTGAAGATCCTGTAGAGGACTGCGAGGCCGGCGACCGCCCCCAGTTGAACTCCGAAAAATATTCCCGGGCGGCCGTCCAACACGAAGAAGTCGTTGAAACTCAGCCGCTCGTAGGCGGCAAGGATCATGCTCGGCGGGTCCCCGATAAGCGTGGCCGTCCCCTCGAGGTTGGACGCTATGGCTATCCCGATGACAAAAGGCACCGGCGTTATCTTGAGCCGGCGGGCCATCTCTATGCCTATCGGCGCCACGATGAGGACCGTGGCCACGTTCTCGACGAAGGCGGATATGAATGCCGAAAAGGCGCAGACCAGGAGCATCGCCATGCACGCCGTGCCGGACCTGTTTATCAGTATGTCCGCCAGGAAGGCCGGCACGCCCGACGCCACGAAAAGCCCTGCCAGGATCAGCGTACCCGCGAACACCCCCATCACGTTCCAGCTTATATCGGAGAGCGCCCCCCGCAAACCGACAAGCCCCAGGCAAGCGGCCACGGCTATCCCCAGCCACAGGATCCGGCTCCGGTGATGCTTGAAGACCATGAGACCGGTATAGACGAGAATGAAAATAGAGGTTGCGAGTAATTTATCCGAAGGCATTGATATAACTATAGGCAGTGGCCTAGAATTCTAATATCGAAGCACGAAATCCGACAGTGAATTCTATATTCCGAACAATATCAGTGCCGCGGGCTCATCTTCATCCGCCATTTCTTCGTCAATGACTATGGCGAGAACCGTGCCGGCGTCGGGATCGGCGAGACCGCAACACTTGGGCAGGCCATCCGCGGCGAACACCCGTCCCGCAACCGAAATAAACCTGTCGGAGTCCCTGCTCACGTCAATGTACACGAGCGACGGGTTCTCATCGGCGGAAAAGCCCAGGCCGCCGAGGAGATCCGGAACGTCCATCTTTGTGGGCTCTTCCCTTATGCCTTTCATCTTCGCTAGCCTGAGCTCTCTCACCCGCGCGCCGAGGCTCTGAAGGACCGCCTTGCTGGAAACGCCCTCCCCCTCCAGCCTCATCGCGACGGCGGAAAGAATATTCATCTCCATCCCCCTGCCCGCGAGCAGCTTGATCATCTCGGCCGCCCTTCGCTTCGTCGAGAGGTAACCGATAGTGCGAAAGGCAAGCTCCCGCGGGATCTCCGGTGGGAGACCTTCCACGGCTATGGTTCGGGGCCGCCTGTCGACACCCTTCATGATCTCGCTGAAATGGACATCGCAGAGCCGCGTCGCTTTCTTCATAAGCTCAACGAGAGGCGGCAAAGCTTTCTGGTAATCTATCTCCTTATCGGCAACCACCCTGATCGTGTCGCCCTCATTACGCCCGGATTCTCTCGTTAGAATACTGACATCCCCCCCGAGCAGCCTCTCGATAGATTCGATCACTATTATGACCCCCTCGGCGAGCGAATAAAAGACATAGAGGACTATCTTCTTGTACCACTTGAACCATTCTGTTGCCGGCCTTCTCTTCTTCATAAATTAGCTCACTTCATGCCTGCCGCCCGCCTGATGGCAGGCAGTCGTTCGCAAATTTATTAAAAAATTTTTCAAAAGAAAATTTTTAGTCGATGTGGAGCAACGACGCGATCGCCGGAGAATACTTGATAACGAGCCCTGCGAAGACAATGCTGATCATGCTCATGAGCTTTATCAATATATTCAGGGACGGTCCGGAAGTGTCCTTGAAGGGATCGCCAACCGTGTCGCCGACGACGCCGGCCTTGTGCGCCAGCGAGCCCTTTCCGCCGAAGTTCCCTTTCTCTATATACTTCTTGGCGTTGTCCCAGGCCCCTCCCGCGTTATTTAACGTGCAGGCGAGGGTGAAGCCGGTAACCATGCCGCCGGCCAGAAGACCCATGACACCGGCAACCCCCAGCACGAGGCCGGTGAAGACCGGAATAAGGATTGCCATGAAGCTGGGCAGCATCATCTCCCGCTGGGCTCCCGCGGTCGATATGTCCACGCACCGCGCGTAATCAGGCTGGCCGGTTCCATCCATAATGCCGGGTATCTCCCTGAACTGCCTCCGCACCTCTTCCACCATGCTGCCGGCCGCCCTGCCGACGGCCTTCATCGTCATGGCGCAGAATACAAACGCCATCATCGCCCCGATGAAGAGGCCGCAGAGCAGCTTGGGGTTCATGATGGAAAGATCGTAGGCGGAGACAAAGTCCGTGATGTCCGCCGAGGCCGTGCCGATGAGTTCCGGCACGGCCTGGCCCGCCGCCTGGGCCTTGGCGGCAATAGCGTCGTACGCGGCACGGACATCGGGCGTCTCATCGTATCCCTTGAAGAAAACCAGGTTGCCTACATGGTACACCCCATCCTGGGCGAGGCGGCCTAGCCAGACACGCACCTCCTCGATGTACGCCGCCAGCAGTGCCATGGCCGTCAGGGCGGCCGAACCTATGGCGAAACCCTTGCCTGTGGCCGCGGTCGTGTTGCCGAGCATGTCCAGGGCGTCCGTCCTCTTTCTGACCTCCGGGCCGAGACCGCTCATCTCAGCGTTCCCTCCCGCGTTGTCGGCTATCGGGCCGTAGGCGTCGGTGGCCAGCGTGATGCCAAGCGTCGAGAGCATACCGACCGCCGCAAACCCTATCCCGTAAAGACCGCTTGCAAGATTATCGAAGCCGCCCGCGCACCCGAAGGCGACGAGTATGCCGATAACTATCGTTATGACGGGGATCCCCGCCGAATACATCCCGGTCGCCATGCCCGATATAATCGTCGTGGCGGGTCCCATCTTGGCCTGCTCGGCTATCTCCCTGGTGGGAGCGTACTCGTCGGACGTGTAATACTCCGTCGACTGGCCGATTATAACGCCGGCGAGGAGACCCGCGACAACTGCCCCGAAGATACCCCACGTAATGAGGCCCGCCATGGCCAGGAGGGCAATGGCCGCAAGAACAAGGATGCTGCTGCCGAGGGTTCCCGTAAGGAGGGCCGTCAGGAGATCCCTCATGCTCGCCCCTTCTTTCGTCCTGACGAAGAAGATGCCGACGATGGAGGAGATGATCCCAAGGCCCGCCACGATCATCGGTGACAGCACGTAACCGAGAGCCGCATCGGGATTTGCCGCCCCGGCGCCCAGGGCCGCGCCCAGGGCCGCCGTGGCGAGAATAGAGCCGCAGTACGACTCGTAGAGGTCCGCCCCCATGCCTGCGACGTCGCCGACGTTGTCGCCGACGTTGTCGGCAATGGTCGCTGGGTTGCGCGGGTCGTCCTCGGGAATCCCGGCCTCGACCTTGCCGACCAGGTCGGCGCCCACGTCCGCAGCCTTGGTGTATATTCCCCCTCCGACCCTGGCGAAGAGCGCCTGGGTCGAGGCGCCCATGCCGAAGGTGATCATAGTCGTCGTGATTTCGATGTATTTATGATCGAAAGACATGCCCGCGGGGACGAGAGTGAGGCCCAGAAACGAGAGCCCTTCCTTCATATGCTGCGCGGTATAAACTATTTTATCGAGGATAAGAAACCATAGTGAAATGTCGAGAAGGCCGAAGCCGACCACGACGAGGCCCATGACCGCGCCGCTTCTGAAAGCGACCTGGAGCCCCTTATTGAGGCTCTCGCTGGCGCCCTGCGCCGTCCGGGAGGACGCCTGGGTCGCCGTCTTCATCCCCAGGAAACCGCATAGGCCGCTGAAGAAACCGCCCGTGAGGAACGCGATCGGCACGAAAGGGTTCTGGACACCGATGTAGGCAAGGCCGGCGAATACGAGAAAGAGAACGATAAAGACCATTGTAACGACCCTGTACTGCCGGAAGAGGTACGCGTAGGCCCCCTCGCGAACATAGGCCGCTATCTCCTTCATCTTTTCCGTCCCCTCGTCCGCCTTGAGCACGAGCCTGTAAAAGAAGTAGGCGAAGAGAAGAGCAAGTAGTGAAGCAACGGGCGCTATCCACCAGTACCAGGGGATCGCCGGCAGGGCGGCCTCGCCGGCCGCCGCGGCGCGGGCTGAATAGAGGCTGAAAAACAATGCCGGAGCAATCAATCCCTTCAGGTTCATATCGTTGAGACTCCTTTCATATATCCACAAAAAAAAGCGAGACAATACGTTAGCCTCCCCCGGCCCCCATGTCAAGCCAAATCAGGTGATATGTACAACCAAAATAGAAATGTCCCCTTTTTACCAATTTAGCCTGAATTATTCATAAGAAATGAGTGGACATTTTCGATAAACGGCGACAGAGCCATATTGATCACGAACTGCAGGAGCTGTTTCGTCAGCGTGCGTATCAAATTGCCTGCGGGTACGAGGACGCGGATGACTGCGACGAACTGAAGGCGGACCCG
>JAVCDC010000086.1 GCA_030765135.1 Candidatus Tritonobacter lacicola
TCAAGTTAACAAATTACAGGGAAGATGAAAGCATGAAAATAATGAATCGAGGAGACGTGAGACGGAAAAAATGATGGACGAGGGACGAAAGGAAAGACGAATGTTCAATGCTCAATGTTCAATGAAAAGAAAACACTGAAAGGAACAAAATAGAAAAAGAAACAGGATGCAGGATACAGGGTTCAGGATGTTGAATCCGCGTAACATTAAACGGCTTATCAAATGGGCCTTTTCTAGCGCAGGCTGAAGCCTGCGGCTACCTTCACGTTACAATATCTTTGCTTCCGGGCGTGGTAATAGGGGATGCGGTGGTGTACAATAGCGGGGATGTGTGTCGCCAGGCTCCGGGCCTTGAGCGAGGACATGAGCGGTGGATGAGGTGAATAAGACAAGCACTGTAAGACCGGCGAAGAGGGGGACGGATTTGACTACCTACCTTCTCCTCTTCCTCAGCATGGTCGTCCTGCTCGCTGTGCTGAAGATCGCCAAGGCGATACTTATACCCTTCGCCCTGGCCGTCTTCTTCGCCTTTATCCTTTACCCGGTGGTCAAATTTCTGAACTGGCTGAAGATCCCTTACGGTCTGGCTGTGGGAATCGTCATTATCGCCGTGATCGTCGTCTGCCTGGGGGCGACATTTATTATCGCGGGCCAGCTGACAAGCTTCGCCCAGGAGCTTCCACAATACCAGGAGGCGCTTGCGGGATACCTGGACAAAGTCCAGTCTGCATACGAAGGGGTTGCCGAAAAGTTCGCCTCCTTCCTTCCGGGCAAACCTGTGACGTCGACGGGGGAGCAGGCTTCAAACAATATCCTCCCGCAGCTCTTCTCCGGTGTTTTAACCGGCATCTTATCGCTCTTTTCCGTCCTTTCCCATTTTATCTTCATCATTTTTATTCTCATCTTCCTCCTGTCCGACGCGCGGTCCTTGGGCGAGAAGCTTGTCAAGGCCTGGGGGAAGACGGAGGAAAAGAGGGCCGGCGAGATAGTGGAGGCCATCCGCAGGGGAATCGGCGACTACATCATCATCCGCTGCGCTATCAACGCGGGACTGGCCGTTGTCGTGACCCTCTGCCTTATCTGCTTCGGCGTCAATTACGCGTATATATGGGGGCCGCTCACGGGCGTGCTCAACTTCATACCCTACCTGGGGGCGACGGTGGGCCTACTTCCGCCCCTTGTAATGGCCATTGTTCAGAATCATTCCTGGTTCTCGATAATCCTCCTCATGGCGTCCCTGTTAGTCATCCAGAATATCGAGGGGAACATCATCACTCCGAAGATGGTGGGGGAGCGGGTCGATCTCAACGCCCTGACGGTCATATTGAGCCTTGTGCTCTGGGGATACATCTGGGGAATGGTTGGAATGATCCTGGCCGTTCCACTTACCACCTGCTTCAAGATACTGTGCGACCACATTGAGCCCCTCAAGCCGCTCGGCGTTCTGATGGGGGGCAAAGACAGTTAAAAATTTAAAGTTAAAGGTTGGAAGAAAAAGCAGAAACAAGATACAGGCTGCAGGATACAAACGAATAACCAATGTTCAATAACCAATGGAATAAAGATATCCACGAATTGCACAAATTAACACGAATTTAATAACCGAAGCCTATTAACCTGGCCGAAAGTTACACCGTACGCTGTATGCAGTACGAGACACGCTGCACCCAATACGAGTTAAACACCTACTTTCTCTTCGAGGCGATCCGGTGAAGGATAGACGCTTCTTCATACTGTTCATGGTCATATTTGTCTCGGCCCTCGGTTTTTCCATAATCGCGCCGCTGATACCGATGTATATGCGCGAGATGGGGGAGAGCGGTTTCGGAATCGGAATGCTGTTTGCCGGTTACTCCATAAGCCGGGTGATCTTCACTCCGATAATCGGGGAGATCTCGGACAGGAAGGGCCGGAAGGCGTTTATCTCGGGAGGGCTGCTCCTGTATGCCCTCGTCTCACTCTCGTACATATGGGCGGGCAACCTGGTCATTCTCGCGGTCGTCCGTTTCCTCCACGGTTTTTCCTCGGTTTTGATAACACCCATCGCGCTGGCTTACGGCGGGGAAATCGCGAAGGAGGGGAGGGAGGGCCGCGCCATGGCCCTTTTCAACGCGGCGATTTTCACCGGTATCGGGACGGGACCGCTGCTGGGTGCTTTCATGATCCATCATTTCGACCAGGCGGCGGTGTTTTACGTGCTCGCGTCCCTGGCGGCGCTTTCTTCCATCGTGACGCTTCTCTTCCTCCCCGAGACGGAGAGGGTGAGGCCACCCGAGGACGGTTTCGCCCACCTGGGCGCCCTGATGAAAAAAGATATCCTCAAGCTGCTGGTGGTGTGGGGCGTGAGCGCGCCCATGGGGATAGCAGTTGTTCTCTCTTTTGTTCCCATGCTTTCCGCTAGATTGGGGCTGCCTCCGGGCCGGGCGAGCGTGATAATCTCCGTGTGCGTCTTCATGATCGTCCTCTTTCTGGAGCCGTTCGGCAAGCTCGCGGATAAGGCAAGGAAGTACCAGAAATTTTTCATCCTCTTTACCGGCCAGCTGGTTATCTCGGTCGCCCTGCTCTTTTCCCCCGCCTGCGACAGCCTGGCTACGCTGCTTTTCGCGGCAGCCGTGATAGGTATCGGGACGGCGGTGGCGTACCCCGTCGGTTCGGATATCGCGGTGCTGATCGGCCGGCGGGTCGGGATGGGCAGCTCCATAGGGCTCCTGAGCGCATCGAAGAGCGCCGGCGCCGCGATAACGCCGATTGTCGCCGGGCTGGTATACGACGCCTTCGGCCTGAACGCCGCCTTCTACTGTATCGCGATCCTCATCCTGGTGTGCAAGCTGGTCTGCTACTACTACACCGGCAGGCTGTTCGAGGAGCGGCGGTATAATGAAAAGACAGAAGACAGATGACAGAAGGCAGAAAAAACAAAAAGAAAACAGGCTGAAAACACAGAAGATAGGGGCAAAGGCCCGATTTTCAATGTTCGATAACTACTTGTAAATAAAAGGAAATATCCACGAATTTCACGAATTTTCACTAATTTGTTGGTAACGTTCAAGAGTTACGGCAAATGCCATAACCATATTTCCCCTCCCCAACGGGGGAGGGCGGAACGTCCGGCGCTTGCCGAAGGAGATTAAGGGGAGGGGGCTTTAATGTCCTTATTCGTTCCTGTTTAACCTGTAA
>JAVCDC010000076.1 GCA_030765135.1 Candidatus Tritonobacter lacicola
CCGTGATGGCCGTCGGCGCCGGGCTCATGTTCCGCTACGGGACACTCGGCCTCTTCATCTTCGGCTGGACGGGGATGAGCATCATTCCCCAGGTGGGCCACATCCTAATGACCCTGGCCGTCATCTATTTCTTCGTGAAGATGGTCCGCAGTAAGGAGTGGGACGCGATCGTCGTCTGCGCCTTCGTCGCAGGGCTCATGCTCTACGCGGAATGGCAGTGGAATTGGTTAGGCGACCGTCCGCAGGTGCTCGACGGCCTATTCAGGGGAGAGCTCACGCCCGAGATGTTCCAATAGGCTGCAATGGATTCCGACTCAATTTAAAGAGACGCCGGGAGTCCGTGGCTGGAAAAAGTTTACAAATTATCGGCGGGGAGAGCTGCCGGGAGTGCCCCTTTTTCTCAAGAGCGACCCTTTTTCTTTGTTCTCTTTTTCCTTTTTGCGGCGCATGATCCAGCCGGTGCAATACCACTGGGGGTCGTTGGGATCATGGCGATCGACCCATTTAAGAAGCCATGAACTCGACTTGTGCATGCTCGAGCATATTGTCTTGGGAGCTTCGCCGTTGAGATATCTTTCAACAGCTATTTTCCTCAGTTTTTCATCTTCTTTATTTCTCATTCGACACCTATCACCCGACACCCATCATGCACTATATATCACGCCCTACGCAATACAAAAATAGACCCTTCTGTCTATTGACACGGTATATTTAATGGGCGACCCCATTCGGGGGTTCAAGAGGTGATGCGTTGTCTGGATTGCCTGCGGCGGTCTACCTCTTTCAGAAAACGCTTCCGCATGCGGATTGAAAGAGTCGCAAGTTCCCTTAAATTGCGCATGTGCTCACCTCCTGCATTGCCATCGGCTGTACGGCGGCCTCTCCTGGTCAACAGCGTCCCCCGAGTTCCTGAAAAATCTACACGAACTGTCCTGCGCAGTGTCCCGACGACCAGGCCCATTGCAGGTTGTAGCCGCCCAGCCATCCGGTTACATCCAGGACTTCCCCGATGAAATAGAGGCCCTTCACCTTCTTGGCCTCGAAGGTCTTGGAGGAGAGCTCGGCCGTATCGACACCGCCCGTTGTCACTTCCGCCTTTTGATATCCCTCAGTCCCGGAAGGGCGGAGGCGCCACCGGTGAAAGGTCTCCGCGACCTTCGCTATCTCTTTTTCGCCGCACCGGTTGAGGGGCCTGTCGCAGTCCGCTAATCCCAGCAGCCTGTGGGCGAGACGCTTCGGCAGCAGGCTTCCGACCATGCTCTTCAACTCCGCCTTGGGCCTCTCTTTTCGCCATCGTTGTACAGCTTCCCCGATGTCGAAATCAGGGAGAAGGTCTATGAGAATCTCGTCTCCGGGATTCCAATAATTCGAAATTTGCAGTATGGCCGGGCCGCTCAAGCCCTTGTGGGTGAAAAGGACGTCGTCCAGGAATCTCTGCCCGCCGCAGGAGACAGCCGCTTTGACCGATATCCCGGAGAGGTCCTTCAAGTCTCTTAAGTCTCCATTGCTCAAGGTGAGGGGGACCAGGCCCGGCCGGCAGGGAAGGACATTGAGGCCGAACTGCTTCGCGACAGCGTAGCCGAAGCCGCTCGCCCCTATCTGCGGCATAGACAGGCCGCCCGTTGCTATGACGAGGGATTCGGCGGTCCACTCGCCGAGGCCCGTCCTCAGGGCGAAACGGCCTTCTTTTCTGATTTTCTCGACGGCGCATTTTGTTTTGATGGCGACGCCCGCCCTCCGGCATTCTTCCAGTAGAAGGTCGACGACCTCCCCGGAATCACAGTCGCAGAAGAGCTGCCCCGCTGTCTTCTCGTGATAGGGGACGCCGTATTTCTCGACAAGTGAGATAAAGTCGTGCGGTGTATAGCGATTCAGTGCTGATTTGCAGAAGTAGGGGTTTGCCGACAGGTAGTTCTCGGCATCGATTCCCAGGTTGGTGAAATTGCAGCGGCCCCCGCCCGAGATGAGGATCTTCTTCCCCGCCCTGTCCGCGCGGTCCAGTACCATGACCCTGCGCTCCCTCTGCCCGGCTGTCAGGGCGCACATCAATCCCGCCGCACCGGCGCCGATTATCACAACATCACAATCGTTCATAGGGCTCTATCCACTGCTCCTTGCAAGAATCGCGGCCGGCGGCCGGGAAGGGGCCGGGAGGATTTCCGGCCCGTCGCAACACTTTCTTTGACTTTGCCCGCGCGCCTTCCTTTATAGTATATCAGGTATTGCCCGTAACGGCGGCTCCCATCGCCGGGAATGCGCCTCACAGGTAATCCGAAAGGAGGAAGAGTATGATTGGGAGAGGGGTCAAATACTAACTCGCCCATCTGCTTCTTTGTATCTGCGCGCTATGCACGACGCAATAACTACTTGTTCGTCGACTGCAGCTTGAGCTGGTGGCCGGCGACGTGGAAGCCAAGCAGGCGGGCGATGAAGACGATGACGTACATCTGCCCGACGACGGCCTCCACGATAGCCAGTCCACGGGACATCTCCGAAAGGGGGACGATGTCGCCGTAGCCCATCGTGGTGAGAGTCGTGTAGCTGAAATACCAGAGGGAGGTGAATACCGCGTCGGGGTGCTGGAAATCCTCCGCCCCGGACGCCGACATGAAAGAACCGGGTTCCAGGTACTCCAGGATCGCATATAAAAACGCCCACATCATGCCCAGGAGGATATAGACGCAGACGCCCCCCATGATCGTGTCCGCGTCGACGCGCTTCTGGAGGAGGATGTGCCAGAGAATCCCGATGCAGATGAGGGCGACGAAGAGGGCGTCCACGCTGAAAATAGCCACATCAATACTGTCGAAGCGGAGAAAGACGTTGCATATGGTGAGTGCGACGCAGACGGCGCCAATGGCCAGGACGGTGAGGAAGAGGCCGCGGGTACGGCTGATGGACCTGAGACAGGTAAGGAATATCAAAACGAAGAGGAAGTTCTCGGTGTAATCGCCCAGGATAGCGCCAAGGGATTGTCTCAAGAGGGGGCCGATAATGACCATGAGGAAGAGAAATACGAGGAGCAGTAGAAACCTGTTCCGGAACACGAAGGAGAGGACGGCATACCCCCTCCCCCGCCGGTCTCCCCTGTCTGACCTCGAGTCGCTCTTCTCCGTCATCTCAGCCATTCCTTTCGGCCCCCGCGTAGGGGCTCAGTCACCGTCCCGGAAGTACATCCCCTCTCCGGGGAGGCTGCGGGGCGGGCACGGGCGGAGGTCGAGCGCCTCGTAAACCGTATCCGCTATCCCGCGCCACTTCCGGTTGACGATCCGCCAGTTGTCCGGCTCGACAATGCTCTCCCTTGTCAGAATATAGCACAGGAAGACGCTGCTGTCGCCGTAGCGCGGGTGGCCGATGACGAGGCCGTCCCAGGGAACGCCGTTCGTTATCACGAACTCGTCACTGTTCGCGGTCTGGGACAGCAGGTAGCCGTCCCTCTCCCGTACCAGCTCCCCCTCCCGGCAGCGGTAGATACCGGAGGTGATCCCCCCCTCGGCACTGAACGTGCCCTTCTCCCTGGTGTAGAGCATGAGCGCGGATCCCTCGATGTCTGGGAGGGAGCTATTGTAGGCCTCGATGTCGCCGGGCGTGATCTCGTCTATGTCCATCCACTCGGCCAGGTGGAAGAAGGTGAGGGGCACGCTGTCCTCCATCGACTGCCAGTCCGCCAGGTACTGCGACTCCCCCACCAGGCGGGCATTGACCTCGCTCACGTAGATATCCGTCACCCGGTTATCCCTGTCGACGGTGGAGAGGAAGTCGACTCCGAAGTTACCCCTGTAGCCGCGATCGCCCATCCAGGCGCCGATCTTCCTCGTGATGTCGAGGAGGAGCTGCCTCTGCTCCGCCTCGAGAGCGTTGAGTGCGAAGTCGGAGCCGATGTACTGGGTGGGCGTCCGAACGAAGTAGGGGTCGCCGACGATCTGTATGTTGGGCTGGGAGAGCGCGACCGAGCCGTTCACCACGCACCCGGTGCAGTTCAGGCTCGGCCCGGAAAGGAACGGAGTGACCTTGACCTGCGTCTTGTCGAATGACTCGCCGAGGGCCTTCCTGTTCTCATCGGTCACCCGCAGGAAATCCTCCTTGCTGAAGACGAAGCTGGTCCCACCCCCCGCCTGCGAGAGTGGGATCTGGACCACGAACCCCGTCTCGTACTCGTCGGCGAGACGCCGGTAGTCGAGGAGACCGAAGAAGGTGACCTGGCTGTCGGGCGGGAGGGGAATCCCTATTTCCCGGGAGCTCCACGCGAGCCTCGCCTTGTAGTCGAAATAGTTCTGTATTATGGTCGGGTTCTGGAGCAGGTGGTACCTGCTGCCGCGGTGGAAGAGGAAGCTGTCGAGCCCCTGGGTGGTGGCAAAGGGAATGAAGCAGATGTCGCCGGAGAGACTAGAGAGGAATGCGGCTATCTCCTCTCCCCTGTCCTTGTAGAAGTACTTATTGAAGAACCTGCTCTCGTTATGGCGGACGCCGGCCCCCTTCTCGTAGGAGAAGACCTTCGTCCCCCACTCCCCCTCGACGTGCTTCTGCGACTCCTGGCCGTAGTACTCCGATACCACGCAGGAGATGGGGAGAAAATGTTGGAACATGTGGGCCGCCAGGGGGCCGAACCCCTGGTAGACGATGCGCTTGTCCCTGAACCATCCCCGGTCCCCGATCAGTTTCTTAAGGACGGTCAGGCTCTCCAAAGGCCGTGTCATCTTTGTACCCTCCTTGGATACGTCTCCGTCATTGTACACGCGTCGAAGAGAGAAACGCAGGTATCCGTATCCATCAGATAATCATACGCTTTTTAAAGGAGTTTGCATCATCAACTATTCGTTCCATTCAAACCGTGTTGCTGCCATTCACTATACATCACGGGGCACGCCGAATGCCTCAGGGGCAAACCGCCTTATTGCCACTAACCCGACTTTCGCAAAGGCACTACAAAAGCAAAATTATTTAGTATCGTTCAAAAGGTTCGGCATTTTGCCATTACATACAAATTCCTCCCCCTTGATGGGGGAGGTTAGGTGGGGGTGAAAAAG